>JAJFMC010000032.1 GCA_021772365.1 Chlamydiota bacterium | reverse complement strand
TCGAGAGGTAAAGCAATATTTATCTAGATGTTCTTGGTTGAAAGACACTATTCAAACACTAACTCCTTTAGAGGTCGTATCCATAAAATCTGTAATAGCCATCGGGCAAGGAGAAAATGTCTTTTCCCATTTTGATAGATCGGAAGGTTCACTTCAGCTTTTTCCTCAGCTACTTGAAAATTTAGTGAAGATCGAAACATTTTACGATACGATTGGGGGGATTATTGGTTACCATACAACGGTTCTTCGGTTAATTGACGAAAACTTATCTTCAGCAAAGAGTAATTGTGGTGAGGAACAATACCACCAACCTCCAGGTGTGAATATTATGGATGTGTATGGTCCCATCAACAAAGCAATCAAGCAAAGTATCATTGATCAGCCTAAATTAGCTGAGATGTATCCCATTGGCGGTGCGGGTGATAGGCTTGATTTGAAAGATGATAAATCTGGCGATCCGTTACCTGCAGCGGTGTTGCCCTTTTTAGGGCGCAGCCTCCTGTCTGGTCTCGTTCGTGATGTGCAAGCAAGAGAGTTTTTATATTATCGACTGACAGGAAACCAGTTACTGACACCTTTAGCAATGATGACTTCTTATGAGAAGAATAACCACCAATTTCTCATGAACATTTTTGAAAATGAATCTTGGTTCGGGCGTCCGAAAGAAAGTTTTCGGTTCTTCGTGCAGCCTCTCGTTCCTGTTATTTCCGAAGAAGGGGAGTGGTTGATGCAAGGACCTTTTCATCTATCTTTGAAACCTGGTGGGCATGGTGTTATGTGGAAAAAGGCTATGGATGATGGTATTTTTGATTGGTTTAAGAAGAAGGGAAGAAAAAAAGTTCTTGTTCGACAAATCAATAATCCCATTGCTGGGACCGACTATGGCATTCTTGCTTTTCTAGGAATGGGACTTAGAGATGATAAATCATTTGGTTTTGCTTCCTGTCGCCGTTTAATCCATGCTGCTGAAGGAATGAATGTTCTGTCTGAGAGAAAGGTCGACGATGAATATACCTATTGTATCTCGAATGTGGAATATACAGAATTCGAGAAGAAGGGAATTGAGGATGTTCCGGCAAATGAGGGGAGTTCTTACTCAGCATTTCCTGCAAATACCAATATTCTGTTCGCTGATATTGATGTAGTACAACAAGCTCTGGAGGAATGTCCAATCCCAGGAATGATCATCAACATAAAGAGTAAATTTCAGCACTATACCCCGGAAGGTAAATATGTAGAACTGAAAGGGGGAAGACTGGAGTCGACCATGCAAAATATTGCAGATGTTATTGTCGACAGGTTCCCTTCGCAACTGGATCCTGAAGGAACTATTTCTCTAAAAACATATGTCACCTATAATCGCAGGCGAAAGACTCTCTCTGTAACAAAAAATAGCTATGTTAAAGGCAAAAGTATCCAGGGAACTCCTCAGGGAGGATTTTATGATCTTCTTCAGAATAATAGAGAGGTACTTGTTGAACACTGTGGGATGAAAATTCCCGAGCTTCTCTCGGAAGATAAATATATTAACGATGGTCCCACCTTTATCGCTGTCTTTCACCCTGCACTAGGCCCCTGTTGGAGCATTATTGCGCAGAAAATCCGTGGTGGACAGATGGCGGAAGGGGCAGAGTTACAGTTGGAAATTGCCGAAGTAGACATTGAAAACTTAGATCTTTCAGGTAGCCTGTTAATCGAAGCTCAAGACCCATTAGGACGGTCCAATGAAGAGGGTATTGTCCAGTACAGTAATGACTGCGGCAAGTGCGTGTTGAAAAATGTGGCTATTAAGAATTTGGGAATCAATAGAGGCGCCGAAAATATTTACTGGCGCAATCAAATTGAGAGGAGCGAAGCCTTACGTATCGTGCTTCACGGTAATGCAGAATTCTATGCAGAAAATGTAACCATCGGTGGAGATCAGTTCATAGAAGTGCCTGATGGGTATCGTCTCGTTGTCACTAAAAAGAACGGCGAATTACAATTTGAACGCCAGAAACTGAAAGAGCCATCGTGGCACTGGAAGTATTCCTTCGATGATAAAGACCAAATCATCCTTCATACACTTCGCGATATCTACTAATGAACGGGCAACCCTCACAGCTTGCCTCGTGGTGGATGCAGAAATCGTGATGAACTTGATAGGCACCTTGAATGGTGTCTGCTCTGTTGAGCAAAGCACGCTTTGGAGTCTCTCCAAAAAATCGGTGTTGTAAATATCTAGATTTGTGTGTCTGTTGTGTCTTAACGCACGCGTAAAGACTGTTGAAAGCTTCAACTTCCTGATCGATTCTTCGCGTTTCGATAGACGCATAAAGTAGTGGGAAGTAGGTGTTAATCAGCATTTCTGTTTTTAAGTTATGACCAATAAGCGGCAACTTTTTTTCTTGCGCTTTCTTCTCAAAGGTATAATGAAAATTCCAGTACTCATCGCTGTACGTTGGAATCATCTCACACAGCTCTTGTAAATGTTCTTTAAAATCCATTTCTTTAGACAGCAGAGGCCAAGTTGCATGCCAATGCCCTTCCATTCGTTGATAAAGCTGTGGAAACGAAGGGTCTTTTATCATTTTTATCAGATAAGCAATGCGGCGAATAGGGTGGTTTATCGGACGAATCTTGTGTAAACGTAGTACTGTGGGTTTGTTTAGGTAATCGCTAGAAATTTCTATTTTCTCGAGTTTTCTGTAATAGTCTGAATTTTTCCACTTTTCAACAAAATGTGGTGAGAAAAATCCACAACGACGCATAGAAATAGCCGTGAGAAATTCTTCAGAGCAATGACTATGAGGCAGAAGGTTTTGATAAAGGTCCAGAAAAGCTTCCGCATTGCCCTTATAACCCAAAGCCATGGCGATTCCTGCACACAGATAGAGACGCGGATCTTCCACTCGGTTATAGAGATGGCGACGTTTTTTTTCCAGTCTCCAAAGGGATGCGTCTCGAAGAAACAGTTTGATGGAATTTTCTGGAACTTTCTTAAATAATTCATCCGCACAACGGCCGCTGCCGCAGAATTTTTTATAGGGGTATAGGTCGAGATCAATTAACTGAGTGATTCTCTTTTCCGGGATGGTGAGTGCATCTTCAAAATAGGATTGAATAATAGGCTGGCCTTGTTCGTTTATAATTGTTTTTTTATGGGTAGACGTCCAAAAAGAGAGGTGTAGAATCACTTGATTATAAAGAGGGTCGGTATGATGTCGGTGTTGTACCCAGCCCTCGTCTCGTAAGTGTATCTCTACATCACCTCTTACCTTTTTATCTCCAATTTTCAGGTGTGCTTTTCTAAAGTCGGGACCCGCTTCTGCATTCCAGACTCCTGGTGATATGACTTCTATAGCTTTTCCATCGGCAGTGACTAAGGGGTGAAAATATTTTTGGTCTAGCCACATCACCTGTACATGTCTTTCGGTGATAAATTGGTAGTGTTCTTTTGGTTCTGCAATTTTTTCGTAGTTGAATTCAAGGAGTTGTTCGTATGTCGATAACATGTTCTTCTCTATTTAAAATAGTGTATAAATGTGTGAAAATAGCTGAGTTCAAGAATTTTGTATACTGTCAAAAAAAGTTATGGGTAAAAGTATGTCAATTTCCCCGCGTTTTTCTCTGTTTGCTGTAGAGTCATCATTCAAAACCTATTTGATAGTTTACGAAAATAAACTTTTACAACACTCTTAAAATACTTGTAAACAGTAATTTAAAATTTCACAGGGGATTACTGTGTGTTTAATGTACTGATATCCATTGATATAAGAATGTTCGGGGAAAAGTTGGCTTGATCCGTATGCCTGTTCATCCTATAAAAAACACCTAAAAGATTTTCTCTATAAATAGGGGTTGAAGCGGCAATCAATCTTTTATTTCATATCAGTCTTCAACTATTTATCCTTAAGAAATTCAGGGGAATTTGATGATTATTTAAAATACTCTTTTAATTCCCTGTGTCCTGGTTAGATGTGTAGTGTAGGTGTTGCAGCGTTTTGACTTTATTGGCTGAAAGTATTAAAATATTTATCCTTAGGATAGACCCAAATGATGAGGTACAGACATGAACGCAGAGATCCAAGAACGTTTAAATTTAGCAAAAGAGAAAATCGATCATATGCGGAGGTATCTTTGACCTCGCTAGCAAGAATGAAAAGGTCAAAGAACTCGAAGAACTAATGGAGCAGGAAGATTTCTGGGGTGATAACGAGGCAGCTCAAAAGGTCATTCATGAGTGTAATCTACTTCGTGCATGGACAAAGCCATGCGATGACTTGCAAAAGCGATTTGATAGCCTAGAAGAAGTTCTCCCCGAAGCATACGAACTAGATGACCAAGATCTGATTGATGAACTTATTGAGGAACTCTCTACTATTGAAACGATCATTGATGAACTTGAAGTTCGTCGTATGCTATCAGGTGAACTAGACAATAAAAACTGCTACATAAGAATCAACGCTGGTGCCGGTGGCACAGAAGCTTGCGATTGGGTGCAAATGCTCGCTCGTATGTACGAACGGTGGGCGAATATTCGATCCTGGAAATCAGAAATTGTTGATACAGAAGATGGTGAAGTAGCAGGCATCAAAAGCATTACTTTGAAGTTTACCGGTGACTTTGCCTTCGGTTATGGTAAGGCTGAAAAGGGGGTACACCGATTAGTACGTATCTCTCCTTTTGATAGCAACGCACGTAGACATACAAGCTTCGCCTCTGTAGACGTTACACCGGAAATTACTGACGACATAGAGATAGAGATAAAACCCGAAGACATACGTATTGACACCTACCGTGCTTCCGGAGCTGGAGGTCAACACGTCAATAAAACAGACTC
>JAJFMC010000310.1 GCA_021772365.1 Chlamydiota bacterium | reverse complement strand
TTTCATCAGAGTGATGAATTCGCTAGCACTTGAAGGTCGCCCCATATCAGGCCATTCACGATAGTGGAAATGCCTAATTGTTCGGCACTTGCCATCACACGTTAGAGTAAATGTTCTTTTGACGATACTTGCTTCTTTAAGATTGGTGGTAACTTCTCCGGTTGATTTTCTGGCCTGGACTTTTGTCAATTTGACTTTGACATTTCCAAACTCTACGGGTTCTCCAATTTCTTCTAGCCAATATTGATGGGCTTTTAATCTTCTATTTTCGATGAGTTTTGTCAACATCACTATAGTATCTGATCCTTGCTCGAAAATCATCTGCCAATAATGGTCGAATGATGATGGAAGTGGAGCTGAAGAGGAGATGAAGTTCTGACCTTCAAGTTTAATATGACTAGCATTGACATAGCTCACTGGAAAATCTTTGTAGTAGCTTTCTGTCACAGGGATAGGAGTTTTGAGTGTGACGATATTATGACTCCAGGGTCTAATGTCACTCCAGCGGTTGTGGGAATTTATGAGGCGCCCGTCATAGTTGAGTAATTTCGATGGCATGTCTCTATCATAACCATTTTTATCGCTGAAGACCTTTTTGCTCATATGATAAAGTAATGCAAATTCTTTTTTTGCTTTGTTAGTATCGATTTCAGGAATTATTTGGTTAAGTGTTTCATTCCAGTTAGCTGAAACTAACTTGAACTCTTCAGTAGATTCGAGGGGGGTAGGACCATCATCATCAATATCTATTACAGCGGTTGAACTTGAGGAACTATCTGCTTTTTGCTCTTTTTTGACTTCTTGAATCAGGTCGTCAAATGGAAGTGCTGCCTCTAAGTGTTCACTGATTGGTAAGCTAATAGAAGTTGTAGATATTGTAGTACTATGTGTTGTACCACCAAGGGAGATCACAGGAAGAGAGATTCCGTCATTTGAAACGCGGAGTAAACTTCGGGAAGAAAGTTGTAGTGTATCATCATTACATGAATCCTCATCTGTTGAAGACCTTAAAGGGGTAGTAGGTTGATAGGATAGCTCTTGTTGTTCAAACTGGTTAGTTCCGTCGGAAGAACTAGTAAGTATAGTCATTTGTTTATCCTCTATAAATGTTATTGTATTTTAGCATATAGGATGTTACATGTAGTTAATATTAAAAGTAAATGTTTTTTAATTATTTATTCCTTCTGTTTCTATCCAACAGTTCGAGTATAGGTGCGTTCTTAAAAAATTATGGAAGTACAGTTTGCCCAGCCTCTGTAGCTGGATTGTTCATCAATGGCCAATATATATAGCCATAATTTTATAGGGACGTGCGTAATATACATGTTGATATCTTACATAACTATAGAGAGAATTGCAAAAATAGTTGAAGCTGTTTTCTTATCCTTTAATTTGGTCTTTGAGTGTTGTGTTTTTCAGCTGAGCGATGTTATCATTGAGTACCGAAATATGACCGAAGCAAAGGGTGACACACATGTACCAATCCTGCTTGGATAAACAAGAAAAAGTAAAAAAAATATTTTCCACTTGTGCTAATGAACAAGAAAAATATGAAAAAATTATCGCCCTTGGAAAAGAAAATCCTCACCTGGAAGATCAATTCAAAACTCAAGAAAATAGAGTACATGGATGTCAAAGCACCATGTATCTCCATTCGACTTTTGGAGGTGGTAAGGTTTATTTTGAAGCTCAGTCGGACGCACTAATTTCGTTAGGGCTCGCTTCCATTCTTATCAGTGTCTACAGTGGTGAAACCCCTGAAGCGATCATTAAATGTCCACCCGACTACCTAGAAGAACTAGGGATTAGTACTAGCTTGACACCTAGTCGTGCAAATGGTCTCTATAGTGTTCACCTGCGAATGAAGCAAGAAGCTCTAAAATTTTTACTGTCTAAACAGTCCAAGTGATTTACTTGGTCTCAAACCATTTTCTCTTGACAATTATTAAAAAAATGTTAAAAGTGTTTGTACAATAACTCGAAAACTAAATAGGATTTAGGTCAAAAATTCATGGCAAAAGAAGATACGTTAAAACTAGAGGGAGTGGTCGAAGAGTTACTTCCCAATATGCGCTTTCGAGTAAAACTTGAAAATGGAATGATTGTATTAGCGCATTTGTGCGGGAAAATGAGAATGAGAAATATCAGAGTACTTGTTGGTGATACAGTCAATGTCGAGATTTCTCCGTATGACTTGTCAAAAGCACGCATAATCTATAGAAAAAGATAGTGATTAGCAGATATAGTCTGTTAAAAAGAAGAATTTTAAGTGCTGGTTCTCATGTAAATACGAGGAATTGTAAAAAAAACTCAAACCCTCTTGCTTTTTTTTTGACGAATCCTTAAAATTACAAGCTTCTACAATAGTTACTTACTCCTGTACAGTGCTTTTGGTCTGATTAGGGATTTCGGAAGTCGAGATGGGTAAGTTTATATTAGAAAGTGAAGGTTTGCCCAGATAGCTCAGGGGTAGAGCACTTGCATGGTAAGCAAGCGGTCGTAGGTTCGATTCCTATTCTGGGCAAAAAAATTACAAGGGAAAATAGGGGCGTAGTACAAGAACTGATGGTCGTACACCCTACTTGACCTAAGATTAAGAAAATTAAACGAGAAATATTGCTGAATTCCATGGAGGAAGCAAATGGCAAAAGATACATTTCAACGGAACAAGCCACACGTCAACATCGGGACCGTCGGACACGTCGACCACGGTAAAACAACACTAACGGCTGCGATCACTAAGACTCTTGCTGAAACAGGTGGAGCTAAAGTTAAAAATTACGATGAAATCGACAACGCTCCTGAAGAAAAGGCGCGTGGTATAACCATTAACGCTTCTCACGTTGAATACGAGACAGAGAACCGTCACTACGCACACGTTGACTGTCCTGGTCACGCTGACTACGTCAAAAACATGATCACCGGTGCTGCGCAAATGGACGGAGCTATTCTCGTCGTTTCTGCTACAGACGGCGCGATGCCACAAACTCGTGAGCACATTCTTCTTTGCCGTCAGATGCAAGTTCCAGCAATCTGTGTTTTCCTCAACAAAGTCGACCAGCTTGGTGCAGAAGACCAAGAGCTTCTCGATCTCGTTGAAATGGAGCTGGAAGAACTACTAGAAGCTAACGGATACAAAGATTGTCCGGTCGTTCGTGGTTCTGCTCTTAAAGCTCTAGAAGGCGAGACTCAATATATTGACGCAATAAAAAAGCTGATGAGTAACGTCGACAGCCATATTCCTACTCCGGACCGTGAAGTTGATAAGCCTTTCTTAATGCCTATCGAAGACGTTTTCTCTATATCCGGTCGTGGTACTGTTGCTACTGGACGAGTAGAGCGTGGTGTCATTAAGATTAACGATAAAGTTGAAATTGTTGGATTCGATGATACTGTAGAAACTGTTGCTACAGGTCTAGAAATGTTTAACAAACTTCTTGATGAAGCGCGTGCAGGGGAGAACGTTGGTGTGCTTCTTCGTGGTGTTGATAAAAACCGTGTACATCGTGGAATGGTACTTGCTGCTCCAAAAACTTGTACACCACACTCTAAATTTAAAGGACAAATCTACGTTCTTAAGAAAGAAGAAGGTGGACGTCATAAACCTTTCTTTACCGGCTACCGCCCACAGTTCTACTTCAGAACTACAGACGTTACTGGTTCAGTAAGTCTGCCGGAAGGTACAGAAATGGTGATGCCAGGTGATAACGTTGAAATTACAGCTGAACTAATCGCTCCTGTAGCGATGGAAGCTGGTATGCGTTTTGCTATCCGTGAGGGTGGTCGTACTATCGCTGCTGGTTCTGTATCAGAAATCATCGAGTAAAATCGACGGTATTCAAAGGTTTTAGGTGTTCTGTTTCGAGCAGAACACCCTTGGGTGTGTAGCTCAGCTGGTAGAGCAGCGGCCTCCAAAGCCGCGGGCCGGGGGTTCGAGTCCCTCCGCACTCGATATAATATCCGCTAGAATGCGGTATTCATACGTGAAACATGTTTCGTTAAGGTGACGAACAGTAAATTGCTCTTGAGCGAGAGGTGTAACAGTGGTGGTAAATGTGAAATCGATAGAAACGAAAAAAGCACGTAAGGGGGCTCAGGCT
>JAJFMC010000309.1 GCA_021772365.1 Chlamydiota bacterium | reverse complement strand
GAGGCGACTAATGCACAAAATTTTCTTTCATTAAATTTTGGTAAATGATCGAGAGTGCTCAACTTAGGCTGTGGGAAAAAAAATTTGTGATATCCCTTTTTACGAACATAATCGTCAAACATTACAAAAATTTTTCCGAACGTTTTTCTTAAGGAACCTTCATATAATTGAGGCATAACAACCGGTGGTTCAAAAACAAATAAAAAACATTTATTTGCACCAATCTTTTTAAGGTTTCTAATCATGTAAGGGCGACAACCATTCAATGAAATGACTGCTGAGCAGTCTTTTAAATTTTTTCCCGATTTAGTGAACTTGACTTTATACCCTCTACTTTCAAGTTCTTGTCTTAAGTCACAAAATGGTTTTGAACAAAGGTCTGTTCGCCAATTCTCATCATAAAAAAGATCATTTGGAGAAATACCCTCGAAAGGAATGAAATATATGGTTTTTCCTTGTAGATATTGTGACGAACAAGTAAGTAAGAATATTGTTAATAACAGTCTCATTTGGTTTAACCTTTATTGAAGAATTATTTACCGAATCTCTGCGCAAAAGGCAAAAGCAGTTTTGCCACTCCAAGGTTCCACTTCATTTTTTTCTTTGGAAATTCTCCATTTTACCGTGGAACTGTGCATAATTCTCTTACACAAAGATGTCACCTTCATATAAACCATACCCAAATTTTGAAAAACGATCGCTATATCATTTGTTAGGGATAATCATATCCCGCCTATATTTTGCGCCAAATAATCAATTTATTATATGTTGATGTCAAGGGTTCTTCGCGTGTTATGAAAACATTATATCCATTTTGAATCAAAATATCACTAATCTCTTCAAGAGAGTATGTTGAAAAAGAAGGCCCCCCCAGTTTATTGTAAAGCATATACCCACAAGAAGAATTTAGTAAGTACTTATCGATATATTCTTGTTGGCAATCTTTGTTGCATTCAGAAAACGCATAATTACTGATACAAATATCAAACACTTCTGGAGAGGTCTCTGAGGGAGTAACAAAGCTAATAGGGTGATTTTCAGAGACTTTCAACTTGGATAAATACTTTTCGGTGAGTTTAAGAGGCTCTATCAAATCAATAATTGTATATTTCTCGGGTGAAAACACATCGCATAACACCTTACATTGACCACCGTATCCTCCACCAATTTCAAGTACTTTTTTCCCACTCAAGTCTCCAAACTGGCTCTCCAAATCACCCAAAATCTTGACGTATCTTAAGGTTGTTGGTGAAGCGTTTCCAAGTTTTTTAAAATTGAAAGTCGCCGGATTCCCTAATCGGTCATTTTCTGAAAATCTATCCCAAAAAACAAGCAGATGAGGGTAATGTTCTTTGATGTATTTTAGGTGTTTTTTTCCCTGTTTATAGGAAAGGTGCTCAAGGATTCTTCTGTACCCATGAAAACGTTTAAAATTTTTGAATGTTTTTTCATCAGTTGCAGCTTTCAGACAAAACTCTTTGTAGATGTCCGTATCTGAAATACTACTTGCTGTTTCTTTAGCGCAAGTTTGGAATGGTATCCAGGAGATAATGGAAATGATAAAGAATCGAAAAAATGTAAAAAGTGGTTTCATTATATATTCCTTCATGCAGTTTCGTACAGTTCAGAAATATCTTATACATTTTCAGTTGATTTTCAAAGCATATAATTAAACTTACAGCTATGTCCCGTAAAGGAGTGAGCGGTAAGTTAATTGGTTAGACAGCTGCGGCGCAGACGTATTTATGTTGATTGAGGTAGTTAATGACAATGTCTGCTGCGGTATCTGATAACAGATAAGGAATGTGTCCTGTACCTTCTAACCACTTAACTTTCATCCTTTCTTTGGGGGCATTACCCATCGTTGCAGAAATAAGTGGACGTACGACGTAATCGCATTTACTGGCGATATGTAAGTAGCGTGTCTTTTCATCAGTACTCGCGGCTTTCTCTTGTTGCTCCTTTACGAAGGCTGATGATTTGTACATCTGCCTTCCAGCTTTACTCCAAGGGGCAATGTAAGCGACTTTTGTACCATCAAGTGGCGTTCCAAGGGTACAGATATCGTCAACGACAATGCCGTCTTGCTTACTGTACTTCTGATTGTAATGGCGTGCAACGAGTCCACCCATGGAGTGGCAGACGAATTGTACATGTAACAAATGATCTTTATCGATTAATCCGGTCTCAACCATACCTTTTTTATAATGGACGAGCATGTCGTGAACTCTCTCGGTATAATCGTCGATGGAGTCACACCAGTTTCCTAGGTTGATACTTGCAAAATTTTCAAGGCCTGCTGCTTTGAATCTGTTGAAGTGATACATCCAGTTGTTGGAGCTTCCACAAAATCCATGAATCGCTAAACGAAGTGGTTGGTCAGGATTGATATCTTTAGGTTCTGGATTACTCTTTTCGTAATTGATCGGCCAGATAATCCCAAGGGCAACAGCAGAAGCAAAACCTAATACGGATGACTGTATGTAATTTGCCGGAACACGTAGGAAGTTGGGTAGGTGTGGTGTAATTTTTTCCCATGCTTTCACTGCTAATAGGGCCGCAAGTGCAACAGCAGCGACAGCAGCAACAATAGTAGCGATTGGTAGGGCAATAGATGATGAAGCGGTAAGGACTAGAGCACCAGCAGTAATACCTGCAGCGACTCCGACGACTATTGCAATAGCAGCGAGAATTTTAAATGCTGTATTTGCCGCTTTTTTAATGCGAAACCCTTCTGATTGGTTGGAATTATCCCCATCAAGAAGGTGAACATTTTCTTGTGGATCATAAGAAGTTTCGTCTGTGAATGGTTTTGTACTTACATCTATTGTTGTCATAATAAGTCTTTCCTGAATTACCTTATTAATTAAACTGAAATTATAACCTTTTAACATAAAGAATTGTTAAAGAACTTCTTTTTTTAAATAATTCATTTAAACTTCAACTTTGTACGGTTCTCCAGCGATTTCCTTCACATAGCGAGGTACAGCATATCCGGGTAACAGCCGTTTTAGCTGCTCCAATAGCTTTTTTCCCTCCTCGACAGGGACTTCGAAATGTGATGCACCAGCTACTCTGTCTAATTGATGAAGATAATACGGAACGATTCCTTCATCGACCAAAGTCTCACATAGCTGACGTAGTGTTTCAATGTCGTCATTTACTCCAGCTAGTAGGACGGATTGATTAAGGATCACCACACCTTCTTTCTGTAGTTGGTTTAGTGAATTAAAAAGATCCTGTCCTAGTTCTCGTGGGTGATTGCTATGGATGACAAACCAGACCTTTAACCGTGAATTCGCAATGATATCCACAAATTCGCTGTCTATCCGTTCGGGTATACCAATAGGAAATCGGGTGTGGAAACGTAGTTTGGTGACATGAGGAATATCCCCTATCTGTGAGATGAGTGACCGTAGGGCGTCATTAGATAATGAAAGCGGGTCGCCACCTGAAAGAATAACCTCTTTAACGGTTGAGTCATTACGTATTTTGTCCAATTCTGGAGTGAAGACTTTTCTTTCCACCTCGTAGTCGAAGTGTCGGCGAAAGCAGTACCGACAATGCATGGCACAGCTGCTGGTAGTGACCAGTAGGACGCGGCCGTGGTATTTATGTAGCAATTTTGGTGAGCAAAGAGCCTTTTTCTCTCCGACGGGGTCATTGGTAAAAGAGGTGTTTTCGAGTTCTTCGGCGGTCAATGGGAGAAATTGCTTGAGAATGGGGTCATTGAGTGTGCTTTTTTCGATTTTGGTAGCGAGGCGGTAAGGTAAATTCAGTGGAAATCGGCATTTTTTTAGGATTTTTGCTGTTTGCTCGTCATTGAGCTCGAGAAAATTTGCAAGTTCAGCCCATTTTGTAAAATTATTTTTCTGTATTTGTCTCCACGTAGGTGGAAGGACGGAAATGGCCACGTTGATCACCTTTCGTTCATCTAATCGTTAAATTATTACTGTTTATAGAGTTAAATTCAATGTTGATTAAGTAATTTTACAGGGTAGAGAAAATAAACAGGTATACACTTCAAGCTAGGTCATAAATACAAGACCCCATTGACTAAAGATGTAGTTTTTTTTCTTGTATTGGGTTACATGTTCAACTAAGAAAGTACTCAATTTGGGATAGTTAGCAATGCATTTATTTTTAAGCTTACTAGCAACAGTTATTCTCGTCCATAGTAGTCTGTTTAGTGCTGTGATGACAGAACCTTACCCCTTAAAAACACGTGATGAACTCACCGACCTACTCGCTCACCTCGTCACGCTAGAGACGGTCAGTTCTAATCAAAAGGCCAACAAAACTGCATTAGAATGGGTGAAGCATGAGCTCAAAGATTATCCCGTTCATTTCAAACAGCTTGAAAGTAACGGATCCCCTTCCCTCCTCATCACCACTCAAAATACAAAAAATCCAAAATTATGGCTCATCGCACACATGGATGTCGTTCCTGGCCAACAAGACCTGTTCATCCCTACCGTAGAAAATAACGAAATGAATGGCAGAGGTGCCATGGACATGAAGATGGCCATCGCCAGTTACATCTTATTAGTGAAAGAACTTAACAAATCCTTACCAAATTACGACTTTGGCATCATGTTGACATCCGATGAAGAAATCGGTGGAAAAAATGGCGTCAAATACCTGCTCGACCAGGGATACTCCTCTAAAATTGCGCTCGATCCCGATGGAGGGTTCGACTGGCATATAGAGGAGGAGGCCAAAGGGGTCCTACTCATCAAACTCGTTGCTCGTGGCCGTAGCGCACATTCCTCGCGGCCATGGGAGGGAGATAACGCGATCCAAAAACTTCAGAAAATCCTGCCGCAAATTCAAAATTTGTATCCCAAAAATAATCAACCTGACATCAACTGGTACCCAACAGTATCCGTAACGGTTTTCCAGGGTGGAGAGGCTACTAATGTGATTCCCGAATATGCCGAGTCTGATATTAACATTCGCTTCCCTGCCTATATGTCGTCATCGAAAATTATCAAAGATATCAACGATATCGTACAACACTATCCTGGTGTTAGCTTGATGGAGAGCTTAGAGGGTTCGCCACACAAAGTAGACATCAATAATCCAGACTTCTTACTGTTCAAAAAAATCGCGAAAGACAAATTCAACATCGATGTCAAAGCGATGAAGTCCCACGGAGCCTCCGATGCACGATTCTTTGGAGAGAAGGGTATTCCTGTTCTTGTGATCACCCCTAAAGGTGGAGACATCCATAGCGCCGACGAATGGATCGACCTCGACGATTTAGTTCGCTACTATGAAGTTATGAAAGAATGGGTCAAACAAGTTTCTGTAATTGATAAAAACAAAAACACCCGATCCTAATTCACAATGTTTTTGATTCAAACAATCTTCAATTAAAATACATCATTCCTATTTTATACACATATCGAAATACCAACATTAAGCAAACTTAATATTAAACCTACAATCATAAACTATAATTAGTAATATAAGAAGATTAACCATCAAATACTGGGGAGGAAAGATGGTAACTAGTCAACAATTTACAGGTATTATACCTGGAATGGCATCAAATACAGCATCGGAAATTTTAACATATATTCAAAACGAAGATGCAGATATAATGCAGCGAATTGGTGAGGTCTCACAACAACTTGCATTTACTTCTGAAGAAGATATTCAAAACTTGAAGTTTCGTCATGATGCCTTGCTGAAAATACAACAAAATTTCCAAAATCAGCTGATGGAAAATGAGGGCTTCAAACCAGATGGATATAACCCTGAAGTACAGGCAATCTTTGATAGAGTTTACCCACATAATGTTGGACAAGAACTACTCAATCTAGAAAATGATTTCCTTTTCCAACAAGCGACGACACTATCATCATCTGGAGGATCAGGTTCTTCATCATCTTCCGCCGCTTCTTCGCCTATAATACCGAAACAGAGTGAGGCTCCACCAATACCTTTCTACCAAGAGAGAGATATTCATGAATTAAAACACACCTTCAGTAATCCCAGAATAAAGGCTTGGGCTGAAATCCTGGAGGGAAAGTTTACTACGTGGGGAGCTAGCAGGGGAGACGGTAACTGTTTTTACAGGACAGCCTACGTGCAGTTCGTAGAACACCTGCTCAAGCAAGGCCCAGATTCTGAAGACCTGAATACTTTTATTCGAAAAATTGAAGCCATCAACTTCGGAGACCTACCGTATGCCTCTGCCGCGGAAAGAAAGTCCGGTAACGAAAACCGTGACGCTCTTGTCAGGTTGCTGCGAGAATATCAAAACACAGGTCTCTGGAATAACCAAGAAGGTGAATCAATTCCTAATTTTATGGAAAGTATGAGAGACAATGCAAATATCGATAGAGCACTAAACCTCACACTTCGTGCTCTCATAGCCCAAGAGTTCCTAACAACAGGTGAGTTGAATGGGGCGCCATTAGAGTGTCAATTGGATGGAGCAACTGTTGATTCATTTGTACGTGATCTTGTTCTTGTTGAAGGTTCAGAAGCTGAAGGAGTTATCATCCCTTTGACGGCTGTAGCTTTAGGTGCGAACATACAACTGCATAGTGATACTCCTGGCCTAAGTGATGTATATCCTTCAGAGGGTAGTTCATTAACAATCCACTCAGCATTTAGACCAGGTCACTATGACATCCTGAAGTAAAAATATCATTAACAGCAATAATCCACTGAACAAATAATAGGACGTAAGCGATAAGAGCCCCTTACGTTTTTTTATAGAGAGAATTGTATACCCAAATCTTCAACTTGTTTGGGTATAATATTAATGTTTAAGTTTTGTGAGTTCCTGAATTTCTCTGTAGTTAACCGGATGAACCATATCTTCAGGATCATCGTTTAGTTGAAAGCGTGACACATTAGCTCCTAAACTAACGATTTTCTCAACAACACCTTCGTAGCCTCTGTCAAGGTATGGGAGGCCTGATATAGTCGACACACCATCAGCGACTGTTGCTGCCATTAAATAGGAAAAGCCGGCTCGTAAGTCAGGAATGGCGATATCTTTCGCTACGAGTTTTGTTGGCCCTCGAACGATAAGGCTATGAGAAAAGCTTTGAGATGCGAATCGACAGTTTTTTCCACCCAAACATTGCCTAAACAAGGTGATGTCTGCTCCCATCTCTTTCATAACCTCGGTATATCCGAAGCGGTTTTCATACACAGTTTCATGAACGACAGACGTTCCTGTCGCTTGTGTGAGCATGACGACAAATGGCTGTTGCCAGTCGGTCATAAAGCCTGGGTGTACATCGGTTTCAAGGTGCAAGCCCCCTTGTAAAGGTCCATCATAGTAGAACTCGATCCCTTCATTTTTAATTCTATAACCACCACCTACTTCACGAATCTTATTTAAAAAGGTAATCATGTCGATATGTCGGGCATCTTTGACAAAAACAGAACCTTTTGTCGTTATCGCAGCCATCCCCCACGATGCAACTTCAATCCTATCGGGGATGATGGTATGTTCCACTTCGTGAAAATGTCGCGTTCCTTGGATACGTATCGTTCTATCGACGTCAAGAACGATATTCGCCCCAAGCTTTTGTAAGAAAAGGATAAGCTCCACAACTTCCGGTTCGATCGCTGCATTTTTGATGACGGTGATTCCTCGTGCTGTAACGGAAGCGAGGATCGTATTCTCCGTTGCTCCAACGGATGGATATGGTAATGTTATCTGTGTGCCAACAAGGCCGTTGTGTGCCTGTGCGAAATAGGCACCTTGATTTTTCATTTCTCGATACTCAATATCTGCACCCATCTGCCTCATGGCATCGATATGGAAGTCGACAGTTCGCCTTCCGATAGGGCAGCCACCAGCTACGGGGACGATAATATCTTCATGTGTGCGACCGAGGAGAGCACCTATCATTAAGATTGGAATCCTGTTTGCCCCTGAGAAACGTTGTGGGATGTATGAAGTGTTAAGCTCACGAGTGACTACTTCCATTATTCCGGCATCGCGGTCCCAAGCGACCTGCATGCCAAGCTCTTGGCATAGTGCTAGTGTTATTTCAACATCACCGATATTAGGAACGTTATAGAAACGGCATTTTTTGTCGGAAAGCAACGAAGCAACAAGTAGCTTGGTCATCGCATTTTTTGCACCTGCGACTTTAACTTCTCCTTTTAAAGGTGTTCCTCCAACGACTTTCAATGCTTCCATGACGATCCTCCTAAGACATACTCAAGGAGTATTATACTTGCAGAAGCAATCATTGCAAGATCCTTCTTCAAGAAAATAATGAATTGTGACATGATATTCATCACTAGCAAACGAAAGGAACTCAAGATGGGAACAAAAATTGGGATCGGTCAAGACAGCCACCGTTTTGAAGAGGAAAACTCTACGAAAACATGTATCATTGCAGGTGTCGAGTTTAACGATGTTCCCGGTTGGGATGCCAATTCTGATGGCGACATTGTCTTCCATGCAATCTGTAATGCCATCACCTCTATAACAGGAACGCTTATTCTCGGTGGGATAGCCGATGAGTTATGTTTAAAGGAAGGGATTACAGATAGCGAAGTGTACTTGGGGGAAGCATTGAAGACTCTGGGCGATACTACCATTCAGCATATTGCCATGACTCTTGAGGGAAAACGCCCAAAGTTTAAATCACACCTCGAAGAGATGAGACAAAGTACTGCACGTGTTATTGGAATAGAGCCATCGCAGGTGGGCATCACAGCAACGACGGGTGAAGAACTAACCGGATTTGGTCGTGGGGATGGCGTTCAGTGCATCGTTGTGATTACCTTTGAAACTCCCTAATTCTGAAGCCTCTGCACCGTTCCACGCCATACTCGAACATCTCACTCAATACAATGAAGTGGAACCTTGGAGTGGCAAAAACAGTTTTTCCAACCCAAGGTTCCACTTCATTGTATCAGTAGACGTCGCGGAGGTAACGTTTTTCTTTGCGGAGTTTTTTGACGTAAGCTTTGGCATCATCTTCACTCATATTACCATGCACGCGAACGATCTCTATAAGAGCTTGTTCAACATCTTTCGCCATATTTTTTGCGTCGCCGCAAACATAAAAATAGCTACCGTCCATGAGCCAATCGTAGATCTCACGTCCTTGTTCTAACAAAAGATGCTGCACATACTTTTTCTGCTGTTGGTCACGAGAAAAGGCAACATTGAGTTTGAGTTTTTGCTGTTTTTCCAGCTCTAGCCAATAGTCACCGTAAAGGAAGTTCTTTTCTCGACGCCATTCGCCAAAAAACAACCAATGTTTGCCTTGCGCTCCTTGTGCAATACGCTCTTGCATGAAAGCGCGAAAAGGGGCAATACCTGTGCCGGGACCGACCATGATCATGTGAGTGTCTGGATTCTCAGGAACAGTAAATCCTTTATGCGGCTGGATGAAGATTGGTACGATCGGTTCTTCTCTAGGTGCCAGATTGCACAGGTAGTGTGTGCAAACACCTTTACGTTCGTATCCATGTGCGTCATAGCTGAGAAGTTTGACAGTCAGGTGCATCTCATCTTGATGTTTCTTTTGCGAGGAAGCAATGGAATAGTAACGTGGTAGTAGAGGCATCAGGAGATCGCAAATTTCTTGCAGCTCAAAGGACACTTCATCATGCTCCATTAGAACATCCCATAGCTGCCTGCCTTCAAGATATTGTTTTAATGCATTGCTATTGCCCAATAATTCTTCAAGTTGCCCTTTTTTTGTAGGACAGCTTTGTTTGTTGCTGATTTCTTGCACGAGTTTTCTGCTGATATCACTAACATTTGCTTTAATTTTCAAGAAATGTCCCAGTGGAAATTCTTCTTTTGATCTCTTATCGACGACTCTGTCCTGTTCATTTGCCTTCAGAACTTTCAGGGTTTTCTCAACGAGAGTTGGATCATTTACTGGGTATACACCTACGCAATCACCTACGTTATATTCCATATTTGAGTTCTTGAGGTCCAATACGATATGCAGTGTACTCTTCTCCTCACAAGAGAGACAGAGGTCGTGGCGACTTTTAATTTTTGCAATAAACGGTCTTAAACGTGTATATTCTTCTATAAATTCGGCCATATAGCAATACTTTTTTGATTAATTAAATTACATTATAACAGAATTCGGCCAGAAAATACAGTATTTTTTATACTCAAACAGGTCTGGAGCTA
>JAJFMC010000308.1 GCA_021772365.1 Chlamydiota bacterium | reverse complement strand
AATGTCTTGAGGTGTGTGAAAATGAACGTTGACTTAACAAAAAAAAAGTGTCCTTTTTGCCATGATGAAGCCTATTCTGCAGAAGTGGAAATTGAAGGGGAGTTTCCCGAAGATCGTTTAGAGATACGTTGCCAGACTTGCGGTGATTTTCATATACCTTCAAAAATAGCTAGTCTTTCCGATAATTCTATCGTCGTTAAAAGCCTGGAAAACAAAGTCTTTAATATCGAAGAGATTTCACGGGTAAATAAATATGCCCACGCTGAGGGGAAAGTAGTCCTCTGGCTAGACTCGTTTGATGATGTCAATATGTGGGAAGAGATTATCGAGAAATACTCCCAACATTACGGTGGGCTACGCCCATTCGAAGTGCGCGTTATCTTTGATTTTGAAGCAAACTAATAGTATCCTGAACTTTAAGAATATAAGAGGCTATCTCTTGAACAAGTTAGCTTACTCCCTATACCCAAGGTGCAATTTCACGTGCTTTGTTATTAGCTGAATATTTGGTTTTTCTTAAATTGAGCATTAGCAGAACATGGTAATTCAGTGATTTTGATTGTTATAAACCCCTCAAAATTTCTAAAAACTATATGAAAAATTTACTAAAAAAACATTTTTTTTGTTTTTTTTTTTAGAGAAAAATTAGCTGAAAATTACAAAAATATTTTCTGGCGGGCTGAGACAGTGCCCTGAGGGGTGTTTTTGTAAGTGTCTGTAATACAGCTTGATGAGAAGCGTTGGTCTGTAGGGGTAATGGAATGCTTTAATACTTTTTCGGATTACTAAACACAAAACTTCATGAAGATATTGGTTCAAAAAAACCCTTTCACAATAAAAAACGCTTTACAGCGGAATCACCCGTGTGATATTAGATACAGATGTGTTTCACAATAACCTTATATAGGGAGTGCATAAATGGCAAAGTGGAATAAAAAACTAGGCTTTGTTTTCATAAACTTAGCCCTATTGACAATGACCCCGAACTTTGCAAACGCGGATTCATGCTATGATCCGTGCTGCGACCCTTGCTCGTTCGGTGGGTTCGAAATCGGCGCTGACTTTCTTTACTGGAAGCCTTGCGTAGACAATCTGGACTATGCAGTAGTTCGTTATAAAGACGCTTCTGAGGGAACAAGTCCAGAAATTACTACCAAGAAATATGGCTATAAGTGCCTATGTCTTGACTGGGAACCTGGTTTTAGAATCAGATTCGGAAAAGATGATATCTGGTGTAACTGGCGTTTGAACGGTTCTTACACTTGGCAGAACGTTACAAGCAGCGCAGCTTGCAAACATGAAGGCACCGCTGGTATAACTGATGGCTATGTATCATCACCTTTGTTTCACCCAGCGCTTCATTTCACTGAAGATGATCCAAATTTTTGGGAGCTAACTAAAGTAACCGGTAAATATGACCTTACATACCAAACATGGGATGTATTGTTAGCATATGATATCGCTTGCAACAGATGTCACAGCTTCCAACCATTTTTTGGTGTTGAAGGATTGATTCTGAATCAAGAATACAGGACAAAAGGATATGTAGACTACGAAAATGATGATGTTGACTCTGTTTCGGCTAAGTGGTCATCTGACTTTTTCGGAGTTGGTCTTAAAATTGGTACTGATTACCAGTTCCAAATGTTTGATTGCCTACAGTTCTACGGAAGTGCTGCAGGTTCTATCACAGTTGGTGATCATGATGGAAAGTATGTTGGAGGCGTTTGGGACCAAAGTGGTAACGGCGATTTTTCAGCATTCAGTGATGGCGATTGCTGTCAGTTTGTTCCTGGATATCATCTAGCAGCTGGTTTCCTTTATGAAACCGATGCTTGCGGATGCGAGTTCGCTGTAAGATTGGGTTGGGAATTTGTGCAGTGGCACAATGTTTCAAATCCAAGATCTTTCAGTAACTGGATTCCAGGTAATGAGTATTTCTCATCATCTTCAGACTATACGACCCTTGGTTTCCATGGTCTAGTCGCTGGTTTAGATTTCTCTTTCTAATTTGTTGAAAGTGTAAATCTACTCTTTTTACAAAGGGACCGATTACCTCGAGTGATTCGGTCCCTTTTTTTATGCCCGAATAAGTTTCAGATTTGGAGTTTCTGTATAGGCGGTAAGGTGACTCTCGCTAACCCATTGATCATGAAAAAATGCCGATATTTACGTAAGAAGATTCTACGCCGTACCACGATTTTAAGATGTGTTTCGATAAAGAGATTCAAGTGGAACCTTGGAGTGACAAAGCTGCTTTTGTCTTTATTGTAGAACCATTTACCAGATTAACCTTCTCAGCAAAAGGCAAAAGCAGTTTTACCACTCCAAGATTTCACTCCGTTTTTTATTTGGAAATTCTCTATTATATCGTGGAACGATGCAGAGTCTCTCTTGGGAAAAAGTTAGTTTGCTGCTTATGCCCCTTCGGGGTATAGCCTGCAAGCTAACTCATAATCTTTAGGTTTCTCAAAGTTTACTGCATTTAAATCATGAAAATTGCTATTTTATGATGAGATAAAATTATTTTGGGTGGATTCTCTATGAACAAATGTTGCTACGTTTTTTGTTTAGCATGTGTCATCTCTTTTGGTGACGTTTGTATTGGTGAAGAAGTTGAGCCAGCGATTATTGATGGAACAGAGTTTATTGAGGCTGATGCACTTGAGGATAAAGAGGGGACAGGGAGAGGAGAAGAAGAGGTTGAAGTGATGCAGCAACAGGAGTTTATTCCTTCACTACCTTCTAGAAGAATACCTCGCCAGTCCTTACCTAAGAATCCAATTCAACGGAATCCTCTTCCTCGCAATAGCATCCCGCGTGTACGTTTACTGGATAACAAAATTCCAAGAGAGCCATTACCGCGTAATCGCATACCTCGACGGAGTCTTGAACGTACACAAATAGAGAGAAACCCATTGCCACGTAATCGCATACCGAGGAATCCGCTACCTAGAGGTGGTATCAAGGATGAAAGACGTGTGTGGCAGAAAGAATTGGATAGGGAGAAAAGCCAATAATGAAAGTATTAAAGTTTGGAGGATCATCGGTCGCTGATGCTGAACGTATTAAGCAGCTTAGTGATATTGTCATCCGTGCGCATCAAGAAAACGGTTCCATTGCAGTTGTCGTATCAGCATTAAAAGGAGTTACTGACACACTCATCAATATGGGGACCATCGCTTCAACAGGAAGTAAAGCATATCTAACAGAATTAAACCAAGTTCATGAGCGTCATCGTGATGTTGCAAGAGATCTCGTCGAGGGTAAGGAGTTAGACTCTTTACTATCAACTATTCAATCGTTTTTTAATGAGTTATCAGACACTCTTCATGGAGTAAGACTTGTTAAAGAGTTATCCAATCGTACACTCGACCTCATCATGAGCTATGGTGAGCAACTTTCTGCAATCATCATCGCAACATTTCTAAAATTACAATTGTCGATTGTCGAGTACTTGGATGCTCGCGAGGTTATCGTGACGAATCGTTCATTTGGTTCTGCATCAATTGATGAAGAGGTGACATATCACAAAATTTGTGAGTATTTTAATAGTGGATCTGTGTTGCCAATTATCACAGGTTTTATCGCTGCGACCCCTGCAGGAGAAACGACGACTCTAGGTCGCGGAGGGTCAGACTTCACTGCTGCTATCGTCGGTGCAGCCTTACAAGCTGATGCCATAGAGATATGGACCGATGTCGATGGTGTGATGACCGCTGACCCACGAAAAGTTCCCAAGGCATTTGCAATTCCACAAATGAGTTATCATGAACTGATGGAGATGTCACATTTCGGAGCGGAAGTTGTCTATCCACCCACGATTTCACCTGCAATGCGTCGGAAGATACCTATTTGGATCAAAAACTCATTCCATCCAGAAGTCAAGGGTACGCAAGTTACACAATCTGTCGACAATAGAAAGGAAATACTCGTTCGTGGAATTTCTTCTGTGGATAATGTCTCCTTGTTGCGTCTTGAGGGGAACGGGATGATCGGTGTGGCGGGAGTTGCATCGCGTTTGTTTGGTGCGTTAGCAAAAAACCAGATCAGCGTAATGATCATTACTCAGGGTTCGTCGGAACACTCCATTTGTTTCGCTGTTTTA
>JAJFMC010000307.1 GCA_021772365.1 Chlamydiota bacterium | reverse complement strand
AAACAACACACAATAATATTTTCAGAAAGTTCTCATCAAGAAATATCGATCTGTGTTTGATGCAGGTAGAGGGTGGGAAATTATATCAACTCTTTCAACAAGGGGAGTGATATAAGCTTCGGAATAGATTTCGGACAGGGAATGTTCGCTACAAGGTTAGAAGCAATTGATAAATGTTGAACTGTGTTTATCAGACCTTCCTCATAGAACATACCTTCCAAAACATCTTCCGAATCCTCATCACTCTACATATTACATAGCAACTCAGAGGATCTAAAATGTTGCGTACTCGAAGTAAGGATACTGCTACACAAAAAGCGCTTCGGCAAGTCGAAGAAAATGTCTCCAGGTTTTGGTCTGATCTGGGTGCTGAAATGCACTTTTCTATAGAAAAAACCCAGGTATTCACTAACATACAACACCCAATGTTCAATGGGGTGCTTCGATCAAGCATCCCTTCAACGGTAGCCTCTAATCGTGTAAGTGAAATAATAAGTCAGTTTCAAAAAAGAGAGCTTCCTTTTAGATGGATCGTTCACAACGGATCAAAACCAGGAAATTTACGGAAACTTCTAAATGATAAAGGACTAGGCCATTCGGAATCCTGGGCAGGACTGTACCATACTTTAGAAAATAGAGAGCCCTATAACCCAAAAACTCAAACGATCTCCATTCAGCCAATCACCAACTATGACGCCATGATGATTTGGACTGCAAATTTTGCAGAATGCATGGATATCCCTTTCAAAGAAGCCAAGAAATATGCGGACTTATTTACCCGACAAGGAGTAAAACCTTTCCGTCATTTTATTGCCTCTCAAGATGGTGTTTGCGTGGGTGTCGCTACTCTTTACTTTTTGTCTAAGGTGGTAGGTATCTATAACCTCACCGTTAAAAAGTCTGTGAGGGGAAATGGAGTAGGTTCTGCGATCGTTAACTACTTGCTCCATCATTCCAAAAAAATTGGCTCAGAGGGTGTTGTGTTGTATGTTCCTTCCAATCAACAGGAGGGGTACTTTCACAATGGCTTTAATCACATTATGGACTTCGATATTTTTGAAGCAAATCACTGAAATAAAGTTTGTTATTCAATAAATTCGGGCTTTTTGGTTATAATGATTGCTCCAGTTAACCATGGAGGAATCATGAAACGACTCATTCAATCTTCGATAACTCTACTAATTGCTCTGGCTCCGCTTGGTGCGGTTCCTTACGATAGACCCTCAAATCACTCACCAATAAACTTTTACGATGAAGATTGTCGTGAACAACATTACCCAGACCACTCACCAGCAAGTTGTTATGGTGAAGATTGCCGCCAAGACGATTTCTGCGAAATTGACTATTTGAAACTTGGAGGCGCTCTAGTTACTATAGGAAAAAAATCTTCTTTTGTTCCGGTCTTAGGTTTCGGTAGGCGATGTGAATGCCCGGAAATGGGTGTTGATTATTCTGCTAGACTCGGCTATGCGAAAGGAATAGCTGGTAACGAACGTTCAGTTTTTCTCTATACCATACCAAAAATCCTAGCTCTTAAATTTGTTGACCCCTGTTCAAATTTTAGTTTGTATTTTGGAGGAGGGGGAAGTTGGACTGGCATTGTTAATAACAATGAAAACCAGGCCTTTCACGGTGTTTTTGCGGAAGCTGTCATAGGATACGAACTTCAAAGACAAGGTTCGATGAGAACGTTTATCCAACTTGAGGTAAACCAAGGGATTTTAGCAGCTTATCGAAAAGGAAAATATCCAACTCCTACAGCGTTACTTACGTTTAGTATCGGTTTTTGAGCTCTTTTCTTGATTTCAGAAACTTGAATTTAATAATTTTTTCTATTAAACTAACTTTCTATATTTCCACAAAACAAGGAGAATTTTCGAAATGAAAACACTGATGATGATCCTATTTGCAGCAGTAATCACGACTACAGGACTGTTCGCTGATGATTCTGCTCAACAAATAACTGTAAATGAAAAGCTAGCAATAGCTAATAATCATTTAAAAAATCAAAATACTGATGAAGCTCTTACCATCATTAACACCGTCATTGAAGAAGAACCGCAAAATTATCGTGCTTTAAGACTAAGAGCAAACATTTACTTCGTGAATGAAGATTTCGAAGCTTCACTCAAAGATTTTGATCAAGTTCTCCAGATCAGCCCTCGCCGTGCTCGTTCCTATTTCGATCGTGGAATCGTCAATTTCGCTTTGGGATATGACGAATTGGCAATGGATGACATCGAAAAAGCTTTCGCACTTAATCCGGAACTTGTCAAACATTTAGAATCAAAACCCAATTTCGGGGAAAAAATCCATGATATGCGCGAAAAAGCGCATACAGCAAAGTTTCAAGTGCGCCATAAAGGCGGTATTATTAATACCAAGAAGGGTGGCTTGATCACAAAATTCAAAGGGAAGCATTAATCAATTTAGGGGTATACCTTCACTACCCCTACTTTTTACCTACTTTTACTTCTTTTGATGATCAATGACTCCATTAAGAAATCAATCGAAATCCAACCCGGCCCAAATACGAAAACCGCAAGACTCGTTAAAAGATAACTAACTGGCAGCTCGATCAAAAATCTTGGTGGGTCGCTCAAAATTTCTGCGGCACCTACCGCATGTGCTGTGAATAAAGCAACAGTCATTGTGATCGCCAGTGGAATAGAAATAATGCGAGATGCAAACCCAAATATCAAACACCACCCTCCCACACACTCCAAAGTCGCTACCAAGTAAGCATTTAACTCTGGAAGTGGGATACCCATGGAAGCAAAAAAACCTGCAACTTTTTCAATATCATCAAACTTTTGACAACCAGCAAGATGAAATGCCCAACCCCAATAGAGGCGTATTGCCAATAAAAAAAGGTGCTGGAAAAAATTTCCTATGGTGATGATCCACTCGTAAAAACTTGTAATTGAACGAATAATAGCCACTATTCCTCCTTAAGACAGTAATTTATCGTTATTTTTATAGATAGCGTGTCGATGAATTATCTGCACCTATTGATTGAGGTCTTTTTTCCATTCATCAGGTAAATACATCATTCCTTCAATCGCTTGAATACGCTTTTCTACTGGAGGATGGGTTGCAAATAATGCACTGAATCCTGACCGGTCGTTTAAATACATATGGGAGAATTGCGAGCCCGTTTTTGGCATGTCTTGGGCTGTACTCTCTGTTGCAATTTTGCGTAGCGCATTCGCTATACCGGCAGGATTGCGAGTAAACTGTACAGAGCATGCGTCAGCAAGGTACTCTCTCTCTCTGCTGACCGTCGCTTGTAGGATTTTACCGGCAATATAAGTGACTATACCCGCAACCATGAAGATTAGTGCAGCTAAAGCGACAGGGTCAGCGCCTCGCTGCTTAGAACTGGACCGGCCACCTGTTAAGGCGGAAACCTGTATCAATCTTAAGCCGATAAAAAAAATGAAAAAGAAGCCCATTATCATTGCAGCTAATCGCATGCTGATACGCATATCGCCATTGTAGATATGTCCAAATTCGTGAGCGATAACCCCTTGTATCTCATCGCGATTCAATGTGACCAAAGCGCCTTCAGTAATAGCGATTGCTGCATTGTCATTATTCATTCCAGCGGCAAAAGCATTAATTTGCTTAGCAGGAATAATAAATACAGCCGGCATTGGTTGTGAAGAGGCTACAGCCATTTCTTGAACGATATTAAGGAGTTGCTTTTCATGAGAATTCTTGGTGGAGGGATCTACCTCTCTAGCTCCGACGGACTTGGCGACATAGCTACCCCCGAATCGTGAATACATACTGTAATTCCACCCAGCAACGAGGAAAGTTAAAGCAATGAAAACCAATCCTACGATAGGAACATTCGTCTGGTAAGTATCGGGTGCAAAAGTACGCATAGCCATTTCGGATACAGTTGCTACAATCAAAGTAATGATCACAAAGATTGTTACGTAAATTTTAGT
The DNA here is from genome assembly GCA_021772365.1 of Chlamydiota bacterium. Taxonomy (GTDB): domain Bacteria; phylum Chlamydiota; class Chlamydiia; order Chlamydiales; family Criblamydiaceae; genus JAJFMC01. Next base: position 282 of record JAJFMC010000307.1, on the reverse strand, counting down.
TTTCTTACGTGCTCGATCCTGTGCAGCCCAAAAGTCCATAGCAGGCACTCCTTTGCGTTAGCTTGTAAACGATACTTTGACAGCTTTTTTTGCCTCTTCACTTTCAGTTTCAAAAAGATCGGCAGTTTTATGACCGAACATTGCAGCAAAGATAACGGCTGGAAACTGTTGTTGTGCAGTATTATAAACCATGACTTGGTCGTTGTATGCCTGTCTTGAAAAGGCAACTTTATTTTCAGTAGAGGTAAGTTCTTCTTGCAGTTGCTGCATGTTTTCACTAGC
>JAJFMC010000306.1 GCA_021772365.1 Chlamydiota bacterium | reverse complement strand
TTTCTTTGTAGCTTTTTCGGGATGAATGATCATTGTAGTAATCAAGGCTGTTGAGGCAAAAATTGCTGTAAAAGGACTTATAAGTAAGCCTAAGAAAAAAAAGAAAGCACGTTTCAAGGATATCCACATATCCGGAAAACTGCAGTATTTTGGAAAAAGGGGTGTGAAGATATTTGCAACTGTAAACAAGCTTGCTTCCAGGAAACTAAAAAATTTCTCAATAGGTATCGAAACCAGCAAAATAAATCCTAGTGGAAATGCTAAACACCTCCCCTTCCATTCAGCTTCTTTAGAAAGATGATGGGCATTACCCATCATCTTACCTAATGATTCACGATACACTTTCGCTGTAAAACCTGGTCTCATTTAAACAATATACCCGATATATGTTAAGTAGATACCTAGCATAATCATCACTATCGAAGCATACAAGTTAAATTTACCCGCAGAGAACTTCGACGCCCAAGAAGCTGCACTTTCAGTAAAGAACCAGTGTAAGATCCCTTTAAAAAGAGTGAGGTACCCCATCAGAGTAATGACTATTTTCCAGTTAAGTTCCCAAACATTATGAGAGACAACTAAAAGCAAGCCGATGATGACACTCATCATACCACCAATCATTACTAAAGCAGGGCTATTAAAATACTCATTGATCATTTCCCTTAATGAATGATGCTTTAGGGCAACCAATAATCCCGCCAAAATCATATAAATACCTACAACTTTTGCGAGAAAGTGAGATACATCCATTAGTCATCTCCTACTATTTTGCGTTTGTATGTGTTTCTTCTAAATCGAATTTTTTGTATTCTCCGGCATTTAATTGAAAAACTTTACCATGGAAACCAATATGTATCGGCTTAGCAAGGCTTCGTTGAGCCGAGACCCGCAAAGAATCTCTCGTCAACTCAAGTTCTATAGAATGGCCGCGGTAATGGATCCTCTGGTGCAAAGATTTCACTGCCTCTGGAAGGTGAGGCTTAAACCATAAAACATCATTTCTCGTCTCTATTCCAGTATAACACCTTTGGATGATATCCACAGTCCCGGCCATCGCACCTAAATGTATCCCTTCCGGTGTTGTTCCACCTTGGATATCAGCAACATCACTTTCTAGAGCTTGGATAAAGAGATCCCAAGATTCTTCACGCATCATACGCATGATAACCCATGAATGGACTACACGACTCAGTGTAGATCCGTGAGAAGTACGCTTCATATAATACTTAATGCTTTTATGGATCACTTCTTTGTCAAATGGATAGTCTAACCGATAAAACAGCTCGGAAAGCTCTTCATACGAAAATAAATAGAAGAGCATCGACACATCTGCTTGCTTGGACAATTTATAGCGGTTGGGTGAGTCCCCTTCTGCCTCCAAGATACGGTCGAGCCTTTGAATGTCCCCATATTTTTTGCGATAACCATCCCAATCGAATTCTTCTAGGTTTTCATATCCTTCGAACTGGCTTATCACCCCTCCGTCATGGAAACACACTCGCATTTTCTGACTAATATCTTGCCAAAGAGAGATTTCTTTCTCTTCTAGGTCAATCATTTCACAAAGTTTTTTGCGATCATTTTCAGGGAGAATATTCAAAATTTCCAGAGCACGTTGTATCACCCATACAACCATCACATTAGTGTATGCGTTATTATCGATACCCGCCTTTTCAGTATCAGGATATCCATCGTGGTATTCATCAGGTCCCATCACACCTTTAATCTCATAACGATCGATTTTTTCGTTATATTCAGCAATACTTCCCCAAAATCTTGCGATTTCTAGGATTATTTCTGCACCATAGGAATATAAGAAGTCAAAGTTACCTGTCGCCTCATAATAACGCCAGACGTTATAAGCGATCGCCACATTCACATGCCTCTGAATACAAGAATTATCCGGAACCCAACGTCCTGATTTTGGATTCAGATGAACCTGTTGAGACTCCTCTCGTCCATTACTGCTACTCTGCCATGGATACATCGCTCCTTTATAGCCTTTTTCTTTGGCAGCACTCTTTGCCTCTCCCAATCTACGGTAACGGTACTTCAACAATGCTTGTGTGATCTCTGGCATTCTAAAATTAAGAGTAGGAAAAATAAACAGTTCGTCCCAAAAAATATGCCCTCGATATGCCTCTCCATGCCATCCTCTTGCCGGCACACCGACATCCAGATCTAACGTATTATGAGAAACGGTTTGCATCAGATGGAATAAATGTAAACGTAGAATTAGAACGGGGTGATGTTCTCGGTCAATTTCTTCAAGCTCAATATCGATACTCATGCAATGCCAGACTGCATCCATCGCATGAACATGGCTTTTCAAGAGTTCCGGTACTAAAGGAGCCTGTAACACTGTATTACGAGCTTCTAGCCCTGATTCTGTGATAGCATGATCTTTTGAGGTAAAGATGCTAACGGTTTTTTCGACTTTTACCGACTCATCTTTTTCCAAGTCGACAAAGAAATGTTGAGCGACAAAACCCTCCTCACAGACGTTTCTTTCTGCGACAGTGAACACTTCACCTTTGTGGATCACACGTGTTCTTGCGGCTTCTGAGATTCGAATATCGGATTGAGAAGTTCGTACCTTGAGATACATAATCCCATCATCAGAAACCTCCTGCTCCATTGGCACAAGGTGAACATGGCTCAGTTCACGATACCTTTTGACGCCATAATTTTTAACCGTTCCGTCCAGAGCAGAACGTATCTCTACCCTTCCGGACCAGTCGATAGCCTTAAGAGACCAGTCGATAGCGGCAAGATGTGATTTACGCATATGAATGAACCGCTTTTCTTCTAGCAGGCTTCTTCGTCCATGCGCATCGGTAAATTCGACTTTTCGATGGAGAACCCCTTCTTTAAGATGTAGTCTTTGGTGGAATGAGTGAATTTCCACACCTTTGAGGTTAAACCACTCGCCTTCATCAACACGAAAGGAGAGGCAAAGCCAATTAGGTATATTTACTAAATCCTCATTTTCAATCACTCGACCGGAGATCTCCGTTCCTAACCGGTTGTATCCGCCCGCTAAGTACGTACCGGGATAGTGATGGTCATCAGCGTGCGCTTCAATACCCGCTCCACGTGTTGCAAAATAACCATTACCTAGAGTACATAGAGCCTCTCTCAACCCCTCCTGATCAGGAATAAACTCGTGATATTCTAAATACCAATTTGCATCACAATTTTTTTTCACAACACTATCCTCTAATATCGAGGGAATTGCAAAAATATTTGAGCTGTTTTCTAGGCCTTTTTCCGCCTCGCTTCGGGCTCGTTCTTGCAAACAACACATGGTTGGCTACGAACTCCGCCCCTTACGAGTCAAAAAAATCTCTAGAAAACAGCTTCAACTATTTTTGCAATTCCCTCTCGATTAATTTTTCTAAAAACTGTTGCACTTCTTCAGGGCTTTTCAAGGTGTAATACCCAAATGTGGGCTTTTCTTTATCCTGAACGGCAATACCCAGCCCCTTTCCGATTAAAGCTTTGAAAGCATCTTCATCCGTTACATCATCACCGATGTAAAAAGGTAAGACTTCCTCACCGTCAAGGCCCAAGCATTCCAGCAGCCACAATAGGGCTTTTCCTTTGTTCCAGTTAATTTTAGGTTGGAACTCAAATACCTTTTTACCGATAGTCTTTCGCAAATCATTGTGATCATGATGAATATCTTCTACAACCCTTACAAATTCATCGACATATTCGGGAGCGACCAAACGATAATGCGCTGCAACACCATAACGTTTTCTTTCGATCAATGCCCCTTCAATGTGAGAAAGGCGTTGCTTCAATTCACCCTCGACTTGATCGATAACGGGGACAAAACTTTCAGCTTCATCATTTTGAAAACTTTGGTTGTTTGGCCCGGCAATATCGTAACCATGGCTTCCGGCATAAAACATATCCTCAACACCAACAAGGTTTTGTACATCTTGTCGGTCTCGACCGCTAATAATTGCCACTGTATGTATTTTTGCTACATCGCGAAGAGTTTGGCGCATTTCTTCTGATAGGATTGCTAGATCTGGGCGACTGACTATCGGAGTCATGGTACCATCGTAATCGAGGAAAATAGCCAATTGCTTATTCTGTCCTCTTTCGAAGATTTCTCCCATCAATTTAAGGGCATGGCCTTTAGGTTTAGCTTCTTTAACAGAAACTTCCCCCAAATCTTTAACCACAACATCCGCACCGTTTTCTTTGAGGGCCTCTTCTTGACCAACTCGGTCTACACCTATAACGAGAGCAAAATCCCCTCTACTACCAGCTTGCACTCCTGAAATAGCATCTTCCACGACAACGCTATGCTTCGGCTCAACTCCCAATTGCTTTGCTGCCTCAAGAAAAATATCTGGAGCCGGTTTTCCCTTGATGTGATGTGTTTCAGAATAGACACCATCCACGCGTGCTTCAAAAAGGTCGAGAACACCAGCGCCTTCAAGGACATTTTTACAGTTCTTACTCGAGGAAATAATAGCGACTTTTACACAGTTATTCTTTAACTCCTTGATAAGTTCAACTGTAGTCTCATAAGGTTGAATACCATGCTCTTTGAGATGGTCAAGAAAGTATTTGTTCTTTTTGGTACCCAATCCCCATATAGATTCCGTATCTGCTGAATCACCTGCTGAACCAAGAGGAATATGTATATCCCTAGACTCCAAGAAACTCTTAATTCCATCATTTCTAGGTTTTCCATCAACATACTCGTTGTAATCTAAGTCATCATCGAAAGGAATAAATTCCCCCCCTTCTCTTTTAGCACGCTCTCTTAGATAGTCATCAAACATACGCTTCCAGGCAATTGCATGAACATTCGCTGTTTGAGTGACAACACCATCCATATCAAAAATGACCGCATGGATTTTCTCAGGAGATAATTCCACCTTTTTATTTAAAATCACGCTTTGCTGACCCATAAAACACTACACCTACTGTTGTTGATTAAAGCCATATCCCTACCAATGCCAATACAGAAGCGACAACCATAATAAAACTGAGAAGGATCATGAGACTGATAGGAGCTCCAGAGACGTGAGAACTCTCCATACGAACCCCCACATGCTGGTATCTCCAAGCTGCCAGATAGAAGCAAAAAGCTGAAGTAGCAATTAATATCACTGAAATTGTACGAGTTAGTTCATTAGGGATGACTGATCCGTCCCCTAAAAACTTTGCAATCCCCAATCCAGCTGCCAATGCCGTCAATCCTGTACGTAACCAAGCGGCGTAAGTTCTTTCATTTGCAAGCACAGACGTTCGCTCTGAACTTTCACGTTTAGCCGTAAGATGATCTTTATCTTCCATGAAAATGCTTTGATAGTTGTTCTATCGCCAACATAGCAATTCACTGTAGATGTGTCAAATTTTTTTTAGAACAACTTCAGAGATGATTAAAACCACGGCTATAGAGAACATCAGAATCCCATACTCCCAAAAACAATCAGTACATAATCGGATAACACACAGAATGAGCAGGATAGTGATATCCCATCTCATCCTACAAATCCTGTAAAAAATATTGATTAATCACGCAGAGTAAAAATTCGCCCCCTGCGAAATGAATGGTTCTTGTTAGACAGAATTACCTACGAGGGGTTACAGATATATATCGAGTGCAGACAGTACGGCAGAAGAATTATGCGCAATATATACTGCTCGCACTTCAACCTGAGAATTTTGCCAAAGTCGGCGCCCTAGATTGCTCGGCAGGGAAATTGCCAATAGCCATCTATGAGTGATTTCCATGCTGAGCAAGATCGGGATGCCGGCGCAGGAGAAATTCTCAGATTGAAGTGAGAGCGGTATATACGAGGATGGAAAGTTTTCCTAGTTGAAATAAACTTTTATTTTGTTTTTATGTGCATCAAAAACCCTTGGTCTGCAAGCCAACTTAGAATAATCTGCAATAACTTGCTCTAGACCCTCTAATTTATTCACTTCTCTTGAAATAATTGTTATTTTTGACGCCATTAAATTTAAGTACTTTATTTTATTTAGATGATTCTTGTTTTCATCTATTAATTTACGAATTTTTTCGGGACTATTGCTTTTTATTTGCTTATCTACTGGCAGAAGAAGCCTTAAATGATTGTTCCAAAGAATAATTAGATTCTCATCCATCCAAGCATCGATGTTTTCAACAATATAGCTGCTTAATTCAAAAATTTTATTATATGCGACATCTAGAGTATTAAAGCGTTCCATGTTTTCGGCGTAAATTTTTTCAATTTTTTTATCAAAGCAAAATAAATGGAGGAGATTTTCGTAAACATCTTCTAGGTTTGTTGTATTTGATTGCATCATAGAAAAGGTGTGAGTTACATTACCCTTCTCAATGTCCGAAATCATCATTTTTAGCATTGTTGAAGGGACGTGTTTAAAAATGATTTTGAGTTTTTCCTCAATAATTGCTTTTTTGTTCCAAGGAAGATCATTTTTTTGAATAAAGCCGTTATCGGAGCTACTTGGTAAGTTTATTGAATGCGACAATTTTAATTTCCTCAGTTAATGAATAGATAAACATACTACTTTGTCATTAATTTTCTGTCAACTCAATGCAAACCAATGGTTTGATAAAAGTTGCACAGAAACGCCTCAGTAAGTATTATTCCCGAACCATAAACCTTGCGACCATGGCGGAATTGGTAGACGCGCTAGGTTCAGGTCCTAGTCGGGGCAACCCGGTGGATGTTCGAGTCATCTTGGTCGCAATTTACCCCATCAATTATCAATGGAACGTATTGCTCTTATTGCCAACAGCAAAATTACTAACTACTCACTCATCAAGCCTATAATTCTACAGAATGACAAAGTTATCGCTGTCGATGGAGGCCTAAACCACTGTGAAACAATGGGGATTACCCCCGACCTAATTATTGGAGATCTCGATTCGGCAAATGAGAGCTCCATACAGAAATATGCAGCTATCCCTACAAAAATCTATCCTAACGATAAAGACCACTCGGATCTTGAACTAGCTGTAATCGAATGCCTTCAAGACAATCCCAAAATAATTACCCTATTCGGTGTTCTAGAGAACAGAATAGACCATACACTCAGCAACCTATATCTTCTTACACGATACCCAGGTAAAATCGTTATAGAATCAGATCATGAAACCGTTCATTGTATCACTGGATTTCAAGAAATCGCCTGCCAGCCCGGACAACAGATTTCGTTAATCGCACTACCCTCACCCTGTATTGGTGTCACAACATCCGGGTTAAAATGGGAGTTAGCAGGACAAACCCTTGACCAGTCTTTCTTCAGCCTATCCAACGTTTCACTGAAATCGTCCTGTTCTATAGAAGTCAGAGAGGGAACCTTGCTATGTTGTCTATCAAGGCATTAACCTCTTACAGAAATACTTCAAAATACCAACCATCTGGGGATAAACGACAAAACTCAAGTGTAATGCATACAAAGTACTCTGCCAAACAGTTAAATGGTATCTACGCTTAAATTTAAAAATACTCCTGAGATTTCGCAGAGCTACTCCTAAACCAAGAATGAAACCTAAGTAAAAATAACCTGTCAACCAACGTAAAATCACCAGTAATGAAGAAAGTAACGTTGCTAGAACGATACGGGTCAACTCCTTTATCCAAAATTTTTCCTGGTGTTGAATATAACGCATTGCCACTTCGGCATAAGCATAGCCAGTTCTTACAGTTCGATGCCAATATTGACTAAACGTACTCATATTAATTTCGTGAACTGTCATCACCCCGTTGGCCCTGTAAATAACTCCCCCATTTTGCCTTAGACGAAAGCTCAATTCAGGATCTTCTCCCCCAACTAACCATTCATCATACCCTTCTACATCAGCCAAAGCTTCTTTAGTGACCAATACATCCCCGCCGAATGAAGAAATCACACCTTCGGCATCGCCCCATTCGATATCACTGATTATGTGATATGGATTTTTTAGTCTTTCACGCTCAATTCCCTCTATAAGAGTAATTTTCGAAGGGAGTCAATACTCGCTCAAATTAACATTTTTCACAACCCACAGAGCGTGATCCCATTGTGGCACAAGCATCTGAGTTGACAAAATTCAACTTTATCGTTTAAAAAAACAGAATAGAGCTGGACTCTGATTACAAGCTGTTCAAGGAGGCACTATGACAATTACTGACCAAACTCCCAACTCTACGAGTTCTAAAATTAGTACAGAGATACATTTAAGAAATCTGGAAACGCTTCTTCTAAAAGTCGATAATCTGAGTGAAGTGTCTATCGGTAAATCAAGTCAATTTTCCAAAAAGGAACCACCAGGTTACTTTTCATGGATCGCCGATTACTGGGCAGTAGATAATAGTGAAGAAGTGCGGGAATCGATCTTGAAGATGCTTTCCGCTATCAACAAAGATAGAGAGAGCTTTTCCCAGACATCGGCAGGAAAAAAAATCCTCGACAGTGAAATCAGGGTTTTAATTACTGAAAAATTTATACCTGCAGGAGAGCATTTTTTCGACCCGCTCTGCTTGTGGCGTATGAAAACCATTCAAAACATCCTAGCACCAAAACTTAAAGAACTGAGGGAAAGTAAGCTGCTAACACTGGAAGAAATTTTTTCCCGCAAAAAGATTTCGGAATTTGACCGAGAACATGAGACCTTTGACTGCAAAAAGGCATTGAAAAAAGCCAAACAAATTTTTTACGAAGAATATCCCGAATACAAGATGAAAATCTCCATCGCCAAAGCCGAACTCATGTACCTCCTAAAAATCGGTACTGATATCAACGATAAAGGAGCCACAGGTTCAACAATTGTCTCCTGGTTTGGCAAGAAAAAAATTGCAATTTTCAAACCTGAAGACAAACAACAGTTCATTTCTGAGGTCCTCACCAACCAGTTCAAATACATCATGGGATGGCAAATCAGCCATTTCAAAAAAGCTCTTAACGCTCAACCGAAAGCAGAAGTAGCAGCACATATCATCGCAGAACATTTTGGATTAGAAATTACTTGTCCTACAAAATTAGTAAAACTCGGATTATCGAAAGGGAGCTTCCAGCTTTGGGCTCAAGGGATGGAAGAAATACAGGATATTTACCATCTACTTGAAACAGCTCCAGAATTCCACCCCAAAGAAGTGTTATTTTTCCAAATGATGGCTATCCTTGATTTTCTATTAGAAAACCTCGACTGCCATGGCGGAAACTGCTTGATAAAAACGGGCAAAGGAGGAGTCCTTATTGACGATCTACGTAAGATCGATAACGCTAACACCTTCATCACGCACAATACAACCCGCAAGATGATAACGGATTCAAAACAATACGTATGGAGCTCGTTAAAAATAGCGCAAGTAGAATTTTGTCAAGAAGCCAAAGAAATCATGCTAAAAATGGTAGAAGAGGCAATCAAAGAAGCCGTCGAGAAAATATTTACAGAGCTTCCTGGGTATCTTAATCAGGACATTATCACCCTTTTACATCAACGAGCAAGAGTTCTTCACATTGTCGGAAGAATGGAGCATTACACCCCTGGTCAGTTGGGACAACTTCAAACAGACGAAGAAATAGAAAGCTTTCTCATGAAGAACAGTATCATGGCAGATGAAATCAAAGTTTTTAGAGATGATGATGATTTCCTAGTTATTGACGACTATCCAACGGATTTGAAATTCAAAAAAACAAGTGACGATTCTGACCAGGAGTAGCATTATTTTTAATCTTTAAAGATATTCTACTTTCCTTTATTTTATATGGTAATAGTTATTAAAGGAATTACCTGCATGTTCAAATATGACATAAAAAAAATTAGAAACTTTTCTATCATAGCCCATATCGACCACGGAAAATCGACCATTGCCGACCGCCTTCTTGAGCTCACAAACACCGTTCCACAACGCGAGATGCAGGAACAACTCCTCGATGATATGGAACTGGAACGGGAACGAGGAATCACTATCAAAGCGCATCCAGTCACCATGAATTACAAGGCGCAAGATGGAGAAGTCTATCAAATTAATTTCATCGACACACCTGGCCATGTCGACTTCACCTACGAGGTCTCACGCTCTCTCTCTGCATGTGAAGGAGCTCTGCTCATCGTCGACGCCGCACAAGGTGTCCAAGCGCAAACTATGGCGAATGTTCATCTCGCTATCGAGAGAGACCTTGAAATTGTACCAGTCCTCAATAAAATCGACCTCCCGGCAGCAGACCCCGAAGAAGCAAGGCGCCAGATCGAAGAGTTCATCGGTATAGACGCCTCCAAAGCTGTCAGCTGCTCAGCAAAAACAGGACAAGGAATCGACGAAATCCTTGAACATATCGTCAGTGACTTCCCCTCGCCAAAAGAACCGGAAGACGATATATTACGAGCACTCGTGTTTGACTCACACTACGACACCTACCGTGGAGTCATGGTCTATGTCAGGGTCATCAGTGGAGAAATCAAGAAAAAATCCCTTGTCAGGATGATGGCTACCAATAAAAGCTATGACGTCCTCGAAGTTGGAGTTTTCTCTCCGGAAGAAAAACCTGTAGAATCCCTCAAGCCTGGCGAAGTAGGCTACCTCATCGCTAACATCAAAAAAACTGCAGACGTATAAATAGGTGTCACA
>JAJFMC010000305.1 GCA_021772365.1 Chlamydiota bacterium | reverse complement strand
TAATCCCTTTGCTTTGAAAGGGTGTGAAATCGCTACTGGAAGTAAAATAGTTATGGTACAGATAGTGTTTCCTCTGAACTCCAAGAAGATGACCTTCTTCAACAATAGCTGCAGAGTCATAAAGTTTATCTCCTTCTCTTTCATTAAATCCCACAATTGCTGTTACGCGAAATGACGCAATGTCTGAAAGCCATTTTTGAAAAAGGGTGTCATGGATATTTAAAGAATTTTGAATGGCTTCATCCTTTTCTGAATAATATCCAGTCAAAAAGCCCTCAGGAAAGCAAAGGAAATCTATTCCTTGTTGGTCTGCTTTTTTAAGAGCAGCTTCGATTTGTTCTTTCCTCCCCTTGTATGTTGAGTGCGGGGTTGCTTGGTAGGCAGCAACACGAATCATATAAAATCCCTCTGAGGTAAATTTGCCACTGTCGGCAGCATACCACACCTCTAAAAATCTCCCCAGAAAGAAACGAAAAATAAATTTTTTCAGAAACAATACATTTATTTTCCAAACGGAAATTTTTTCTTTATTCCTCCTTTGTTCCTATAGGTGGTGAGCTTCTAAAAAGAGTTGTAGAGGTTCATGACACATTAAATGCAGTTAAGGAGCAATAGTATGACAAAGTTCAAAGATGACACACATGATAAGAAAAAAAGACCCAACCTTTCCACTGTGGGCGGTCTTTTAAAGAAGTACCCTTGGTTAACAGAAGGGGGTATTAGGCACTTCCTTTTCCATATGAATGAAAACGGACTCCATCGAGCCGTCAAGAAGATGGGGCGCCGCATTCTGATTGACGAAGATGAATTTTTCAATTGGATTGAAGAACAAAGTGTACGCTCTACAAAAGGAGGTTCCAAATGAAAAACCTATCAATTGGGTCTCCTAGGCAAAGGCGAGCCATAAAGGCGCTGTGTCAAACGGAGGCGATACCATCATATGATTTAGCGAAAATTGTTGGGACTACCAACATTGCAGAGATCATTTTAGAACTACGTAGACGGGGGTGGGTGATTAAAACCACCCTCTTCGAAATAGTCGACCAAGATGGGCATATTTGTAGACCTGGGAAATACTCTTTAGATGAGTCCTATAAAAACGAAGCGAAAAGGCTGTTGACGAAAAACGGTGCAGGAGCAGCGGCAACTGCTCCCATACCCAGGACTGTACGTCACCATAACAGTAACCATAGCCAAAGAGGTGAATTATGAAAATCATTTCGAAGAATATTTAAATGGCTGGCTTCAATACAAACAAGGGAGGGGTATTTATCCCTCTCGAAGCAATGTACGACCCCAGGCTGAACTGTGGTCACAAAATCCTTTTTTCAATCATCCTGAACCTCTATGAGAACACTGATGCTGGTTGCTTTGCTTCAGATGACTATTTTGCGAGAAGATTAAGTGTGGGCAAACGACAAGTGCGGCGTATGCTGAAGGACCTTGAGGAAATGGAATTGATTGAAAGAGATGGGACCTACCGTCGACGGTTTGTATATGCAAATAGGGAAAACCTGAACCCTGAATATGGGGATGAAGAATACAATATGTCATAAATGTCCGCGATTAGGTCATTTATGACCACAATCTAGGACAAATTTAACCTCCTATTAGGAATAAAATGCCCTACATATATAGAGTAAAAACAAAAATAAAGAAAAGAAGACACAGATGTCGCGAGCGCGCGACCTGTGTGTCTCTACAGGAGGAAATATGACTTCAACTAATAAGCTTACAGCCAATAGAAAGAATGCTCTTTTAAGCAGAGGGCCTAAGACAAAAGAAGGCCGAATGGCAGCATCAAAAAATGCGTTGAAGCACGGAGTGCTATCCAAAGAAATCCTCATAGCTGAAGAGGAATTTTCTCAGCTGAACGCTTTTGCAACAGGCTTAAGGAATAGCCTTAGACCTCAAGATGAAATCGAGCAATTTCTTGCCGAAAGAGTCATTTCATGCGCCTGGAGATTAAAGCGTGTGTTAAAAATAGAAGCTTCCTTGCTCAGCGAGAATGACTCCCTGGATTCGTTTCTCGGGCTCTCTAGCAACGCTTCCAAGAGAACCGAAGGTGAGCAACTACTTTTATTCTCTCGGTATGAAACTGCTCTTGAAAGGTCTCTATACAAGGCTTTAAGGGAGCTGAGGCAGATGCAGTCAGAGAGAGGGGCAATTGAAGTAAATGGCTTCGTTTCGTAAAAACGAGCTTATTCTTTCTTTGAGCCTGGCGGTCTTCCTCGACGTTCTGATTTAGGCCTAGGGTCAATCTCTGAAAGCCACTGTTTAATCTTTCCTGGTGAATAGGTACGAGACACCCCAAAATCATCAACAAAGCTTTGAAGGAGGCTTTGCATTTCTTCATCATCATCATAAATGTGTTGTTGATTGAAATGGCCAAGCCTCTCGGCGATTTGTTTTCCAAGCTCTAAGACCTGTTCTTTGTGATGATTTCTAGTGTTGTTTTTGATTTTGGCTGGTGATTTTATCCAATTTTTATCACTTATGACCTCAAGCAGTTCATTAGGCAATTCCCAGCCTTCTTTGACAATCCAGTACCTACAAACATGAGTATAAGGATGATGAGGTTAAAACTCTATTTGTTTTTGCTGGTTGTTGTTGATTGAATAGGTGCAGCGGTGCACCGTTTTTGCACCGTATTTACATATGATAGGTGTTTGGATTACGAAGAGTGGTACAAAATTACGGATTTATTAAAATAAATCCGAAGATTTGTACCATGCAGAAAAATCAAAGCTTAAATTAACACTTACCACATTCCTGAAAGCTCGTTAACTTCCTGTCCGCAATGAGGAAAGAATAAGTATCTGATTGCCCAAGTAAAAGGTTCTGTTATGCAATCCTCCATGCGCAATGGACCGGGTAGGGTGGTCTTTCCATTGTGGAAATTGAATTGTAACCAACTGGCGCACGAGCGATGCATCCATAATCATCTCATCAACTATTAGTGATGCCACTATTTTTTAGGAACTCCCGTATATCTTCCCGTACTTGATCAAAAAAGCATTTTCTTTCTTCTAAGGTACCATTAAAATAGTGCTCGTTACCATTCAAAGGATTTGGTGGGTCAATGTAACCATGATCCATAAAGCTAATGTGTTTAGAGCCCTTATAATACTTAATCTTGTGTCCCACACTTATCATGTCATCGTAGGTACCTGATTTTTTCTGATACTCTTCCCCTTCTGTGGATAAAAGTAAAAAGAGCGGGTATTGATCATGAGACGGATAAGGAAATCCTCTCGTATCTAGTACAACGATGGCTTCTTTGGCATCAGTAGGGTCTACGTGGAGGAGTAGAGTTTCACTTTGCTTTTTCTTAAATATGCTAGAGGCCCTATTTGCTAAGAGAAGCAACGAATTGCCACCCATTGAATGACCTATGAGCCCAACTTTATTAAGCTTAAGTAAGTTATTAAATAGTATTTCCTGATTCTCTTTCAACCATTCAAATACATAGAGTGTATTATCAATTACCCTTCCATAGCGTGAACTACTTCGTTCTTTCCAAAATTTTGGCTCCTCTGGATCTGTTTTTAACTGGTGTTGGTTTGTTACAACGACATACCCATGAGAAGCTAAATCTTCTGCAATATAAGCGTAGTCGGTCATAGATACTGTGTCACCATGATTGAGTAAAATTATCGGGTGTTTCTCATTTGTATTTAATGAAGATAAATCTGCTTTTCGACCATAAATTTCTATATCTAGGAGTGGCCAATCCCCTGGTGCTCTTTTTTCAAATATTTTCTTATGTTTAATATGTTTTCCTTCTTCCATTGGAAAATAAACTTGAATAGGAATTAAGCGACCGCTGGGATGCATAATTTCTTTGCGAGCGGGAT
>JAJFMC010000304.1 GCA_021772365.1 Chlamydiota bacterium | reverse complement strand
AATTGCGGAGAATAGTGAGGGAAGATTGTACGGGTTTGTTTACCAACATCTAAACGAATCTGAGGGGTACTTTAATGATTCTCTCGATGTCGTCGATGCCATAGGGATTCACCACACGATTCCTCTAGATCAAGTTGTTTTTGTCGTTCAAAACAAAGCAACTATCGCTAGAGAATTGTTTTCTCGTTTACTCGCCAAAGATGATATGGGTGAGGTGAAAAAAAGAATTGACCAGTTGTTCGAATTATACAGTTTTGAATTCAGGCAAGGAATCATGGATAAAGATCCCAATGTTATCGATAATGTCGGATTTGTCGGTAATCGTGCCATCCGCATCGATGTAGGGAGATTGAGAAATACCTTGAAAAAACAAGATCGCGATCTCTTAGTGCTAAAAGTAAAACAGAAATTTTATCGGTGGGTCAACAAATACTTCCCGGGTCATGAACAGGAAATTTCAGACTACTTGGACATAAAAATCCAACAACTACACACTAGACTGTTGCATGACTAATCTTCTATAAAGCTCTTCGTATTGAGGCACAATACGATCAGCAGAAAAATATTTTTTCGCTCGTTCGCTCGCCTTGACACTCATAGACTTATGCAGTTCTTTATTTGTTAATATCTTCAATGCACTGTCAGTCATTCCTGCAATATCGCCACAAGGTGACAAATAACCACAAACACCATCTTCAACAACTTCAGGAATCCCGCCGACTGTCGACGCCACAACCGGAACCCCGTAAGCCATCGACTCCAAAGCAACGAGGCCAAAGCTCTCCTGCTCACTAGGAAGTAAAAACAGATCGCCACAAGAAATATAGAGGTCTATCTCGCGAGTGACGCCAAGAAAATGAACAGACCCCTCCAACCCTTGTTTTTGTACATAACGGCGGACCCCATCAAGATCGGGACCTGTGCCGAGAAGCAGCAGTTTACAAGGAATCGTTTCTTTAATACGTTCAAAGATATGAATGACGTCAATCACGCGTTTTACCGGGCGGTAATTAGAGGCATGGACGATTAACTTCTCTCCTTCAGAAGTAAATTCATGGCGGCAAGGGCTGTTGTTGATATATTGCTCTTTGGGGATAAAAAAGTTGTAAATCGTTTCAATAGGACTCTTTATGTCGAATGCCTCAGCTGTATGAGCGCGTAGATTTTCTGACACCGCTGTTACAGCGTCACTCTTTTCGATACTGAACTTTACCACTTGATAATATGCACGGTCGATACCTACCAAAGTGATATCTGTCCCATGGAGAGTCGTCACTACACTGGGGCGATGGGATTGCGACTCAAGGATTTGTTTTGCCAAATAGGCGCTCGTAGCATGGGGGATCGCATAATGCACATGAAGAATATCCAGTCTGTGACACTCGGCAACAGAGGCGATCTTTACCGCCAAGGTAAGCGCATAATCGGGATATTGGAAAAGATCGTATTGGTTAATCTCCACTTCATGAAAATAAATGTTATCTTCTTCCAATCGTAAGCGAAAAGGGAGTGCGTAGGTGATGAAGTGGACCTCGTGACCGCGCGTAGCGAGCTCGTGGCCAAGTTCTGTAGCAACGACACCACTACCTCCAACCGTTGGATAGCAGACGATTCCGATTCTCATCCGGTTCCTCTATTGCAAAATCTCTGTTCTTACACTACACTGACCAAAAGATGGATGCAAGGATTAGGGGTTTTCTCATGTCGAAAAGCTTAAAAAAACGGCGCCAAAAATATGGCCTTCCTCCCGGAGCCCTTGTGCATGTGGGGGATAAGCCGGATCAAAAAGTCAAATTGACGCTCATCGATTATAGCGAAACCAAAATATTGCAACGTAATAACCTTTCTGTAGAAGGGTGTCTTAGCTTCATGGATAAACCTACCGTCACTTGGATCAATGTGACAGGTATCCACGATGAAAACCTTATCGGAGAATTTGGGAGTCGCGTAGGTTTACACCCCTTGATGCTAGAAGATATTATGAATACCACCCAACGCTCCAAACTTGACGATTACAAAGATACGATCTTTATCGTTCTTCGACTGCTTAAGTATGATGAACAGGATAGTAGTGTTATCGATGAACAGATCAGCTTGATATTGGGTGATAAATTCGTCATTTCATTCACTGAGTCGAATGATGACGTATTCGCTCCCGTCTTCCAACGCCTACACCTAGCTAACAGTCGCATCCGAATGCGAGGGCCCGATTTTTTATGCTATTCCCTTGTAGACTGTATTGTTGATCATCATTTTGTTGTATTAGAGCATGTTGATGAACAGCTTGACAACTTAGAAGACGAGCTGATTAATCTGCCATCGACCGATACACTACAGAAAATTCAACATAAAAAACGTGAAATCACTTCGCTAAGGAAGACCATCTGGCCGTTGCGTGAAGTGGTTAGTAAATTTCAACGCCTCGATACACCGCTCGTTAAAGAAACCACGCGGTTATACCTTCATGATGTATATGATCACAGCATACAAGCTATGGAAACCATTGAAAGCTTCCGAGATATCTCAGGAGGACTCCTCGATATGTATATGTCGACAATGAGTCAGAAAATGAATGAAATCATGAAAGTCCTGACACTTGTCGCCACAATATTTGTTCCTCTTACCTTTATCGCTAGCCTCTACGGAATGAACTTCAAAAATATGCCTGAGATAGACTCTGAATGGGGATATTATGGGACCATTACTGTGATGATCTCCATCGCCTGCTTTATGCTCTTCTATTTCAAAAGAAAAAAATGGATCTAAACAATATTCCCTCCATTAATCCAGATTGCTACCCTCTATCATGGGAAGATTGGATGTTGTTCTTCGGTTTTACGATCCATTTCCCTAGGAAAAATGAAGTAGAATCTTGGAGTGGCAAAACTGCTTTTGCCTTTTACTGAGAGATCTCAATCATACTTTTATACATAAGAATTTCTGTCAAAAAAACTTATGTATAAAAGTATGACCTCAATCGCGGGAGATTTCTCTTTGCCAAAAAACAATTCTTCAGCTTGTTTAGGTATAATCGTTATCCTATCAATTCGTACGATTCCATTTTCGCTAAAAATGTATCTGGATAGGCACTGGTGATCAGTTCTTGTAGACATTCGACTAGCTGATCTTCGTCATGAAAGAAAAGCAATCCGAAGTTAGGATCGAACAACCGGTAAATTCCTCGGTCAGTATCTATTCTGGTGTGGATGGCGTGACCCCATCCGTTGGTGATTTTTTTAGCACCTTTACTTTCTTTTACCTTTCCACCTGAAATACCGATGGAGCAAACTCCATTTATTTCTTTCCATTTAGTTGAGTCTTTTACAGTTTGAGAAAGGTGCTGAAGGAGCTTTTTTCTATCTAAAAAATCTTTATTTTTTTTGGGGAACTGATCAACGACTCGTAAATTCTTCAGTCCTACGTGTGAGAGAATTCTATCATCTAGCTTTGAATGTTTTGTAGCTGAATATAGGGCCTGGAAAAACCTGTCTTGCGGTTTTATCTGTATATGATTAGCGATTTCCTCGTCAGTGGCATCGGGGTGGGTATTTTCATAGGCGATAAGTCGAAGTGACATAGCAAAACAGACGCCTTGTCCAAGGGCTTCATTTTTATCTTCAAATCCTTGAGAGAAAGGTTTTTCGATATTATCGATCCATTTGTAATACCAGTCGAATACTTTTGGAAGCTTACTTTTCGTGCCATCATTTAAGGTCGCAGGTATCTCTTTCTTTTCTGAAGCGATATATTCTTCACGAACCTTTGTGAGCTTCTTATGGTAGCTTTCGACTTCGTCATCCCCATCGATGGCGTCTTGAACCTCAGAGCTGTGACCATCCAAAAAGGAACTCATAATTAATCGAGAGTTCTTATAAACATCGCTGACAAGCGTCGCTGTCATCAGTTTCTTCAATTGTTGATCGTCACATTTTTTGATTTCTTCGAGCGATTGAGAGAGGTCCTTGATAATATCCCGACGCTGTCGACGCATTCTTCCGTTGAGGTGATCACGTAATCGAATCAGGTCTTGAACTTGGCCAACACGAGCTTTTGCTTTTTGAGAACGATCACTAGAGTCTTTTTGCGTCATCTGATCGATACGCTCTTCGATAGCATACTTTTTAATATGTTTGCGCACTTCACCAATAAAAGCTTCTTCACTTTCTTCAAAAAATGGAGAACTCTCCAGCAAAACAAGGGCGACTTTACTAGATAATGACTGTGGGATTTTCAAGGGGTCGATATGACCAACGGGTAATCCAAGCCTTTCGAAGATATCTTTTTCTCCGGGCGATGGCTGGAATAATGGACCTTTCCGCATCTGCTGCTTCACTGCAGCTTCTTTCAGTAAGGTGTCCAACTCTTTCTTGCGTTGTGCATCGTTAGCTATCAACTCGGCAAGGAGTGGGAAGTTTTTCTGAATCACAAGCGTTCTTGCCGGCATCTCACCAGTAGCCAATTTCGCTCTAAGAGTGTTCAACTGAGCATTATAACCTTCTTTATCAGCCTTGACCGCTTGTGCCTTTTTTGCATGCCCCAAGATTTCATTGATTCGTCCTTCATCCAAAAGAGCGCTGTTATTACGTATGTCGTGGCCGATCAAGTCCCAGTCGTTCATGATCGTTGAAGCGACAGTCTCCCCAACTTCTTCTCGGAGTTTTTTGTTGAGTTGACATAAAGCATAACGATTTTGGCTTTCTATCAAGGAGTGGGCATAATCTTCGACATCATGACCACTTACTGGAACATTTAATGCTTCAAATTTAAGTATGGCTTCTTCTGCAAGCTTTTTACCTACAGATTGCGGGTCTTTACCCAAACCATCGATTAATTGTAGCGGCGATGGGATGCTCTCTTCTGCTGATTTAGTGGGTAAAGGTTGGTAGTGTTTTTCTATGGGACGAGGTGATGGTGACCGTGTCACAAAGTAGATGGCGAGTCCTGTCGCCAGAATTGTTAATGCTACTCCCGTAATGATCGCTGCTGTAAGTGCAATGGGTCCAAACGAAGCTAAGCCAATCGCTGCACCGGTTGTGATCGCTGCCCCTGTTGCTGCTACACCTAACACGATAAAGACTTTTTTCGCCACTTGGCCAACTTTGCTCTCTTGCTTTTTCTCTGGAGTATCTAATGCTTCAGTTGTATTTATTTCACTTTGATGAATAAGAGGGGAATGTTCTAATTCTTTGATCAAACTAGGGGGTATATTCATAATTATCCAATCTTTTTATAAAAAGTAAAGTTTATTTTATAAAAAAACACCTATTAAAGTCAATTAAAAGGGTGTTATCTTCACGGTATCTTTACACAGTCAATTAATTAGTAGGTTTTCTTTGCTTATCACGTAAATACCTCTACTAATATGAAAAACACCATTTTTACGTGAGAAATCTCTGCGCCGTTCCACGATATAATGGAGAATTTCCAAAAAAATAATGGAATGGAACCTTGACCCTGATTGCTACCCCAAACTTGTCGTAAAAAAGTCGTTTACGACAAAAAAATGTCTGTATAATGTTTTTTCGAATCAGAACGGGAGAATATTATGAACGACTACGCTACATTGGTTTACGTTGTTAGTGATGACTTACTTCGAACCTTAAAAG
>JAJFMC010000303.1 GCA_021772365.1 Chlamydiota bacterium | reverse complement strand
CCTAACGAAAGACAACTACGAAACGGGCCGCTATTCGATCACCCCCATCTACTCTACACCACCAAAAAATCAGTCGAGCTCATGGAGTCCGCAAATATTAGGTTACAGAGTGAACAACTCCCTGAATATCCATACCGACCAAATCAATATAGCAGGAGCTATCATAGACCAGGTGACGAAAGCCGGTGCCAATAATATCGACCAGTTGAGTTTCGAGCTAAAGAATCCAAGCATCTACCGTGCAGAAGCGATCACCGAAGCGACAAAGAACGCGATGAAAGACGCACAAACAGTAGCAAGTGCAGCGAATGTTAAGCTAGACAAAGTGGTGTCGTTGAGTGTCGTTGGAACTCCTCAGTACCCGGTCTATAAAAATGCACTGATGATGTCGGCACGTGGATATAGCCAGACGCCTATTGAGTCCGGTGATGTCGAAGTGAGAGCGTCGGTGAACGTCACGTATGCGATCGACAACTGATACATATGTGTGCGAGGTGATTTAGGTGCGCGAGGTGTTTGGAACGCAGAGGGATGGAGAAGTTTGTGAGGTGATTACGTTCTCGGGTTTGGGGTAAGGTAGCTCGCAAGCTCGCTTCCTTACCCTACATCACAGGCTTCGCCAATGACTTTTTTGGCGAAGCCAGTGATGTTAATGCTTCAAGAAGGAAATGGGGAGCTTGCGAGCCATCTCCTCCTTGAAGCATTTGACTTCGAATGCATCACCACCTCACACACTTCTCCGTTCCTCTGCGTTCTAAACACCTCGCAAACTACATCACCTCGCAAACACTTCCGTACTCTTACTCCTCAGTGTCGCGGATGAAAGGGATCGCAAAAAGCCACCGCAGCTTCAAAAACTTGGGTTTACGAAACTCATCAATCCCTATTGTCATATCCAAATGCCCATCCCTAGGACGACTTCTATATGTCCCAAAAATACGATCCCAAATTGATAAGTTAAATCCAAAGTTACTGTTCGTCTCATCCCGATAAATTGAGTGATGAACACGATGCATATCCGGAGTGACAAACAGCATACGAATCACCTTCTCCAGCTTTTTTGGCATCAGAAGATTAGTATGTGTAAACAGCGAAGAGGCATTGAGGATCACCTCAAAAGCAAGAACAGCGAGATAAGAGATCCCGAAAACAATTACCACTCCCATCTTGATCCCCATCGACAACAAAATTTCCACAGGATGGAACCTTGTCCCGGTCGTGACATCGAAATCTAAATCAGCATGATGCATTTTATGAAAACGCCATAACAAGGGAACATAATGAAAAACCATATGCTGCAGATAAATGGCAAAATCGAGAATCAAAACACCAATAAAAAAAGCGAGCCACCCTTGGTAGTGAAAATGATTGAATAATCCCCACCCTCTCTGCTGGGCAATAAGAGCGACATCGACTGCTAATAATGGATAAATCAGCCTCACAAAAAAACTGTTAACACCTACAATAGCTAGATTACTGAACCACCGCGTTCTCTGATAGCCAAGCTTCTTACGCTTGGGAAACAAATATTCCAAAAAAGTCAAAAAAAATAGGGTTCCAAAAAAGAACCCTATTCGAATAAAAATCTCATGATCGTAGAACCAAACACCGTGCTCCATTCTATGCTAAGCCAATCTCTTCACAGTTATAAACGCTCTGTATCGCCTCGAACATTTTCAAGCCATCAGCCATTGGCTTTTGGAATGTTTTCCGCCCACTGATCAACCCAACACCACCTGCGCGCTTGTTAACGACGGCAGTCATCACTGCTTGATTAAGATCATTACTTCCCGACGCTCCACCTGAGTTGATAAGACCCACACGCTGGGTATTGAGAACCTGATAGCGGCAATAGTCAATTGGATGCTCATCACAAAGGTCGCTATACATTTTCTCTGACCACTTACCATACCCTTTAGTAATTGAATTCATGACTTTATAGCCGCCATTTAATGTCGGAAGCTTTTGTTTCACAATATCAGCACCGAGAGTCATACCCAAATAATTTGCCTGCCCGGTAAGGTCAGCACTGCTGTGGTAGTCTTTTCCATCGACTTTGAAGGCTGGATTCCGCAAGTAGCACCATAGGATGCACCCCATACCGAGCTCGTGAGCGAGTTCGAATGCTTCACTCACTTCCTGGATCTGGCGACTGCTTTCATCGGAACCGAAATAGATCGTTGCCCCTACAGCCACACAGCCCATATCGTACGCTTGCCTGACGCTGGAAAAGCAGATCTGATCGAATTTATTGGGGTAAGTAAGCAACTCGTTATGATTGAATTTAAGGATAAACGGGATCTTATGCGCATATTTCCTGGCCATAAGACTCAATACTCCGTAGGTGGAAGCAACACCGTTACAACCTGCTTCAATTGCCAGTTTAATGATATTTTCAGGATCGAAATAGATGGGGTTCGGAGCAAATGACGCTCCGGCAGAGTGTTCGACTCCCTGATCCACAGGAAGGATAGACAGGTAGCCTGACCCACCAATGTTCCCATGGTTAAACAGGGCACTCAAATTACCCAAAACTCGATTATTCCTGTCAGTTTCTTTAAATATACGGTCTACCCAGTCGCCGCCGGGATGTAGAATTTGTTCCTTTTTCACTTTTGTGCATGTATGACCTAGCAGGCTTTCAGCATCGTCACCTAAAATTTCTTGGATATCACTGTAAGTTAACATAAGCTTCTCTCTAGTCTAGTGTTCTAATGAAACTATACACATACTTGTGGATCTCACAAAAAAATTCTATAAGTATTTTGGATGAAACTGAAGTTTTCCGCTCCCTCACCCCCATACTTTTTCCCATAACTTTTTTTGACAGAAATTTTTATGGGTAAAAGTATGCTGACACTATCCCTTTTTCCGTGTGACAAACTACTTTTGTTTTTATTGTAAGGGAATTTACCGAATTGAGCTCCCTCTCCAAATGCAAAAGCAGTTTTGCCACTCCAAGATTACACTACATTTTTTATTGGGAAATTGATCTTAAATCAGTGGAACGACATCCAATCTCCCTACGCTCGAGGGCTTAGGTTGCCATAAAAAAACCGCTCCCTAGACGAATCTAAGTAGCGGCGGAGGTTAATATGCAGTTATGTATGTGGTGGGTACAAAGTACCCCTTCTCATATAGATAGAGAAGCTTTTTAAGTTAAAATCGGCCAACTTTTATTAGCCGGATATCTCTTAGTCTGTTACTTATTTTATACTCCAATTGTACTCTATCACCGTTAATCAAATTTAAACTTGACGTTAAGATTTCTTTAACTGGTAAGCTCGACTTTGTACATTTTCTGGACGAAGATACAGAGAGAGGTAAAACCCAGCGTAATAAATTTTGAAGGATGGGTATAATTTCACCCTTCTTGAGAAATTTATTTAGCTGTGTGAAGCCTCTCTCTGTAGATGAGTTCAAAAAATGTACAAAGTCAAGGTAAAGGTTTTCAATTGACTTCATGCATATTTCGTAGTATGATCGTTTTTTTAATTTACATCAACGAACTGTTTGTTAATTCACTCTATAGTTAAAAATTTCGGGTATAATTAGTCATGTTGCCCACAAATTAAACTAATTACTTACAAACAGACAACTTACCCCAAGAATTCGCCTATGGAAACAGAACATATCATTGCATTTACAGCATATTTTTCACTCCTCTTTGCCATTGGTCTTTACTCTCATAAAGCCCAAAAAACGTCAAAAGACTTCATTATGGGTAACCGATCGTTGAATTACTGGGTTACAGCCTTTTCTGCACATGCCAGTGATATGAGCGGTTGGCTATTTATGGCTTTTCCTGCCGCTGTTTTTGTTGGCGGACTATCAAATACATCGATTGGTTTAGGCTTAGTACTGGGAATGTTTTTCAACTGGCAGTTTGTGGCGATAAAAATTCGTAACGAAACAGAGAAGTACGATAGTTATACTCTTTCCACCTATTTCGAGAAAAAATTCAATGACACCAGTGGTTTTATTCGTGTATTGACAGCTTTGATGTCGGTTATATTCTTGACCTTCTATCTATCGGCAGGTTTGATAGCGATGGGGTTCCTGCTGGAGTCGTTATTTGATGTCAATTATTTCGTTGGTCTCTCGGTGGCGATGTTTGTTGCAATGACCTATACTATGGTTGGCGGATATTACACCGTCGCCAAAGTGGATCAGTTTCAAGCTATATTTCTACTTATCATGATTATCCTTGTTCCAACAGCGGCATTTTTCAGTCTTCCTCAAGGAATGGATACCATAGAGGCTGGAGCGCTCAATCAAGGTGTGATAATGGGAGTCATACAGAAGTTCACTCTTGAAGGAACCCTTTCTACACTGATGCTTACATTAGGCTGGGGACTCGGTTATTTTGGTCAGCCCCATATCATCACAAAGTTTATGGGTATTAAGTGTCCTGATGAACTCAGGAAGTCGAAATATGTCGGTATGACCTGGCAGATCACTGCAATATTAGCAGCAACGGCCGTCGGATTTGTTGGCATTGGTTTCTTTCCCAATGGGCTGATGAATCCCGAGATTATTTTTGCAGAAATGGTGCAAATTTTATTTAATCCATTGCTAGCTGGATTTATTTTATGTGGTGTAATTGCCGCCAACATTTCGACGATGGATTCACAGATACTCGTTTGTGCCTCTGTCCTTAGCGAAGATTTTTACAAGCATATTTTCAAAACGCACGCCAGCCAGAAAGAGTTACTTATAGCCTCTAGAGTCGGTGTTGTAGCGGTATCCCTGTGCTCGTTGGGTATTGCATTCATGAAGTCGAGCAGTGTCCTTGATGCTGTTCTTTACGCTTGGTCGGGACTTGGTTCTTCGTTCGGTCCCATTCTGCTGATGGCACTCTGGTGGAAACGGTGCAATCGAAGCGGTGCTATTGCAGGAATTCTTGTCGGTGGAATAACAGCCGGTATTTGGCCTACATTGAACAGCATGTTGCTTCCGCACTTCCCCATACCATCGATGATTCCCGGTTTTGTATTGAGTTCTCTTGCGATTATCGTTTTTTCATTAATGTGCACCAATCAAAAACGTAACTAAATATCTTTCCAAGATAATTTCTTTAGGGATTGGATTTCCTCTAGCTCACCGAAGCCTAACAGTTTAGCCTGTTCGGTATCTTCGATATAGCGAATCAATTGATATGGGGTGAAGTATTTTCGCAATTCACCGGTTCCGACATTATGGAACTCTTTCCCACCGGATTTTTTAAGCACATCTGCATAAAATTTCTCGCTAACGCCAGGGAGTTTTAACCAGTCGAAATCTCTCCAAATAGTAGACCCTCTACGACCATAGAGGGTCAATATCCTAACTCTTCCATTCGTCTCCACACCTGAGGTGACA
>JAJFMC010000302.1 GCA_021772365.1 Chlamydiota bacterium | reverse complement strand
GGAGTGGCAAAACTGCTTTTGTCTTTATTGAAGAACCATTTACCGTAACGAGCTCTCTCAGCAAAAGCAGTTTTGCCACTCCAGGGTTCCACTCCATTTTTTCTTTGGGAATTCTCCATTTTGTCGTGGAACGGCGCAGAGTCTCTCTTGGGAAAAAATTAATTTACTGCCTATACCTAAACAGTGCAGCAAGAAGCATGAACATCATAGGATCATCTAGTGGGGTTGTTATTTTTTTGAAAAAATGTAAGAGTGAGTTAGCTACTATACGATCACCCAAGGCTAGATGATGGCTAATACACTCGTACTGTGCGAAAAGGTCGCTCCTTCGATATATTCAGTGACCCTCAACAGGCCCAACAAACGCAACGCCCTCAACATCCCACTCCTCGATGAACTCTACCGTACTATCAATACCCTTAACAAAGATCCCACCGTACGTGTCATCCTCATCAACGGAGCAGGTCCGGTCTTCTGCGCAGGCCTCGATCTCGCCGAAGCTGCCGACCCATCGAAATCTACGCGTTCAGCAGAACTTATCGCCAACGTATTTTCCATTGTCCACAACTCGCCACACGTCACTATTGCTGCTGTCCATGGCGCTGCCGTTGCGGGCGGTGCTGGCTTGATGTGCGCCTGCGACCTAGTCGTCGCTTCCAGTGACACGAGATTCGGATTCCCCGAAACGCAGAAAGGCCTCATTGCTGCGCAGGTACTTACATTCCTCAGCCGCCAGCTTAGAGACAGAGACATCCGCGAACTTCTCATCCTTGGAGAACTAATCAATAGCGAAAAAGCGTTATCGATCGGGCTTATCAATCGCGTCGTCCCCATACCAAACCTCCTCCACGAAGCCATCACCATAGCACAAAAAGCTCTGCTTGGCGCCCCTAGAGCTACAAGCTTAACAAAAGAACTGATCGATGACCTCTACCCTTCACGGTTCGAAGAAGACCTGCGAGAAGCACTTTCCCTCCACGAGAAAGCTCGCGGATCCGACGAAGCACGCGAAGGTGTCCTCGCCTTCCTAGAAAATAGACCTCCGGTCTGGACAGAAATAGAGACTGAGGAGAGCGACAACCTATGAAACTTCACGCAATTCAGGGAAACAGTCAGAAACTCGATGGCGGCTCCATGTTTGGAAACGCTCCTAAGGCTTTGTGGTCACGCTGGGCAGAACCCGACGAACTCAACCGCATTGACTTATCAACAAGAGCTCTTTTACTTCAAACCGACGAGGACGAAAATATCCTCTTTGAAACGGGAATTGGATCGTTCTTTGATCCCAAACTCAAAGAACGTTACGGTGTCGTAGAAGACGAACATGTCCTGCTAAAAAACCTAAAAAACATCGGGATCTCACACAGCGATATCGATGCCGTCGTACTATCACACCTCCACTTCGACCATGCAGGGGGATTACTCCCGGAATATGGCGACACCCCACCACGACTTCTCTTTCCGAATGCTACATATTTCGTCGGTAAAAAACACTGGAAACGGGCACAAAATCCTCATGTCCGCGAAAAAGCTTCATTTGTTCCTATCATCCAAGAACTGCTTGAGCAAAGCGATCGCCTCACTCTTATCGAAGATGGAGACACACTAAAATACTCACCAAAGATCAGTTTCCATTTTTCAGACGGACATACCATTGGCCTGATGGCTAGTGAAATCGCTCTGAAATCAGGACCTCTCATTTTCATTAGCGACATCGCACCGGGAATTCCCTGGGTACACATTCCCATTACAATGGGATATGATCGGTACCCGGAACTGATCATCAACGAAAAAAAAGAAATCCTTCAGGAAGTCGTCGAAAATCATGGCTACCTATTTTTCACGCACGACCCGGTAACGGCATGCGCAAAAATAGAAGTCGATGATAAAGGTAAGTACAAAGCAGTTCCTGTTGACGTCAGCACTTTATCCTAAGGGATGGCCTATGAGGTATGTCAATACTCTTACCTTCACCTTCATCGCCATTCTTATTACGCAGTACATCATTGGTGAACACGAACATATCCCAAGAGAGGTGTGGGACGAGGTAAAACCCTACCTCATCCCTAACGATCACCCGGCCAAGCCTATTCTCGACAATCTGTTCACAGGATCGCGTGTGACGAACAACACCCAAACCATTCGTTCTGCAGGATTCAAATATATCACGAAACAAGGTGAGCACATCAAAACAGTTCGTCACAAAAGCCTCAAAGGGTATCTTGTGAAAATGCTCACGGATATGGACACCATGTACCTTCCTGAATGGAAGCACTGGATCCATCGCATTGAAGGAGCTGAAATTATCCGCAAGGGAATAGTGAAATATGATTATGAGAGCATCATGGTCGTTCCCAAGAAATGGATCTATATGCTCCCAAAACACCCTTTACCGAGAAAAGAAGTAGAAACCATTGCTAAGCATTTCGTCTTGGTGGTTGAAGATGTGAACATCCTGAATGACCGAATGAATCAAATCACCTACAAGAAAAAAACGAAGAAAAAACACTTGAAAGCTTTGTTTAATATCGTTTCTGAATATGGACTGAGAGACTCT
>JAJFMC010000301.1 GCA_021772365.1 Chlamydiota bacterium | reverse complement strand
GTCTTTAACATTCGAACGCCAACACTTGTTTGTATCCGAGTCGATTTGAATATATTTTTCACGGGTGTTCGGTGTTAGAACTGCTTCAATACCTTGAAGGTAAGAATTTTGATTTATAGTCATATAGCCTCCTATTCTTATAAAACTAAACTATACAGATTGAACTATTAGGGTATAAATAAATTCTCAAAAAAATAACAACGGAAAAATCCAAAAAAGTAAATACGATCCCTTCAGATTACCCGCGAAGGCCACATATGCATCAAGCTATAACCAATTCTTCAACTTGTTTGGGTATACACATTTGGGTTATCGGAAAATTCGGAAAAGGTGTAAGATAGTGGAGTTATTCGACCCGGGAAATAGGAGGATGCTTTGCGTCTCAAACGTATCAAAATACTTGGTTTTAAGTCATTTGCTGATAAAATAGTCGTCGATTTCCACGAAGGAATCACCGGTATCGTCGGACCGAACGGTTGTGGGAAATCAAATATTTCCGACGCATTCCGTTGGGTATTAGGAGAAACATCAGCAAAATCCTTGCGCGGAAAAAAAATGGAGGACATCATTTTTGCAGGGACATCTAAACGTAAACCCCTGAATTTTGCCGAAGTGACCATCACTCTAACCGATGTTGCCGACGTCCTTCCCGTCGATTATAATGAAATAGAAATCACCCGTCGTTACCACCGCAGTGGAGAGTCCGAATTCCTGATCAATAGACATCCCGTCAGAATGAAAGACATACAAAGCCTGCTCCTTGATTCAGGTATTGGAAAGAATGCTTTTTCTATTTTCGAGCAGGGAAAAATCGATCAAGTTATCCAGTATTCTCCCCTCGAAAGGCGGCATATCTTTGAAGAGGCCGCCGGAATCTTGCGGTTCCTCCAGAGAAAACGCGAGGCTCTACGAAAACTGGAACAAGCCGACAGTAATATCTCGCGTATCAAAGATATCCACAAAGAGGTAGAAAAACAGATCGTCGTTCTAGAGCAACAAGCTGAAGAGGCGCGCATCTATAAAGAAAACAAGAATTTGTTCGAGTCAATGGACAAAACTCTATTTTTAGCTAAATGGGATTCTCTCTCCAATAAAGGACAGGATCTTATGGCTAAAATAGAAGGAAAAAGCGAAAACGTTAAACAAAGCCAAGAACGGTTAGATCAGTTAACTGAAGAGTTGCAACGTGCCAAAGAAGATCTCACGGAAGGCGATCGACTACTCAGGAAACGGAATGAAGAGGTCTACCAGGCTCGTAGTGATAAAGAAATCCGTTCTAGAGAGAAACAGTCCAACTACGAACGCATGAAAGAGACGGCCACGAAAGAAGCAAAATGGCGACAAGAACTTGAAAACATCCTCCAGCGTGGAACACTTAGAAAAAACGAAAATGCTCAAGCCGTCGTTCGATGCCAGCAGCTTCAGGTCGAACACGATGAGAAGCAAGCATCATTCGAAAAGCAAAAGGAAAAAGTCGAGGAACTCGATGAGACAGTCACCGAACTACGGATGCAGCAGCACGAGTCCCACCAAGAACGTCTACAGCTGCAAAAGGAAGAAAGTCAACTCGATGGAGAACTAAAGCAAAACACCCTTCGTCTTGAAAATAGTACCGAACGCCAGCATAGGTTGAATGACAGAAAGGATACTGTCGACAAACAGCTCGAAGAAACAGCCCCACAAGTCGAAGCTAAACGCCAAGAGGTTGATAAACTATCAAATGTAGTCGATGACCTCAAATATGACCTCAAAAATCTTGAAGAAGAGCAAGAAGTTCTTTCAGAAGAAATTAGCGAGATGCAGAAACGTTACGAGCAAACGCAGAGTACCCTCACAGAAAGCGATGCTCGCCACCGAGCGTTGAAGAGGTTACAGGATGAAAATGAAGGGTTTTCTCAAGGCAGTAAACGTCTCCTCAAAGAAAATGAAACTTCTGACAGTCCACTTTTCAGCAAAGTCAAAGGTCTCTACGAGCTGATCACCCCGAAAAAAGGAATGGAAGCAGGGCTTTCTGCTGCGCTCAAACCCTATGCACAGACGCTTGTGACAGAAACATCAACCGATTTAAATGCTGTTCTGATGTTCGCAAAAGAGAACGAACTTCAAGACTTCTCTATTATTTGCTTGGAGAACTTATCTAACAACCATCTCCAACCGACGCTTGGTGAAGGAATACGTTCTTTCATAGAACAGGTTAGCGGGGGAAAACTCACCGATCACCTCCTTGGCAATACCGTTATTGTCAAAGACCAAGAAACAGCATTTTCTTATGTGAAAAATCACCCGTACAATAGTGTGTGGATTGAGGAAGGCGTCTATATCGACAACCACGGAGTCTTATTCATTGCTGCTCTTGGAGAAGATAATATCTTCATGCGTGAAGCAGAAATCAAAGACTTAGCATCAAAAATTGTCGAACTTGAAAAAGAAAAAGAATTTCTCGACGAAAAACTGTTCCTCCTTCAAGAAAAACGTGGTGTTATCCAGACGAAACGTATGGAAGCCGACAAGGCAATACGCCGTAATGAGATGAGTCTCGTAGAAAGTAACTACGGCCTACAAAAGTTTATCGGTGAAAATGAACGCCACCAGAAAGAATCTGACCAGCTAAAAGAAGAACTTGCAGCTCTGAACGAAACGATAGAGATGTACAGTCTCACAATCAAGGACCTTGAAAAACGCTATCAAGAAGCACACGATAAGGTCCATACTGTCCAACAACGAGCTGAAGAACTCACCATACAACTCAAGCAGAAAGAAGAGTCGTATCAGAAAGAAAAAACGTTACTGGTAAAAACCGAACAAGCCTTCCAACAGCTATCTCACGACCTACGAAAAGTCCAGCACGACCTCCGCGTTATGGAGGTCCAAGAAGAAGAAGGGTCCGATCAGATCCGCCGCCTCCAAGAAGAAATCGATACTAATAGGAGCCTACAAAAACAGTTCGAAGAAAAAACTTCTGAATATGAAGATATCCTTCAAGATGTTGAAGAGAGACTCAACGATGTACTAGAAGCTTGTTCTCAACTAGAAAATGAAGTCGATAAAAAGCGTACCGTCATCACCAGAATTGAAGACAACATCAGCACTGAGAATCAGAATATTCGAAAACTTGAAGAGGAAGGTCATAAGGTCGGCATTCAAGCCGCTCAGGCAGAATCTGTCATCAAAACCCTGGAAGCAGAGCTTCATGAACGCTACAATATGAGTGTCGAAGATGTAAGAAAACTCGAACTCTCTATCGACAAACCCATCGACCAGCTTGAAAGAGAAGTGCGGAAGCTGCGTAAAGACCTAGAAAAAGCACAGGGTGAGGTTAATATGACCTCTATCGAAGAGTACGACAAACACAAAAACCGCTATCAGTTTCTGAATAACGAAATCGACGATATGGCAAGCTCCAAAGATGAACTCATCGCAATTATCACCGAGCTGGACGGTCAGAGTCGTACTTTATTCAAAGAGACTTTCGAAATGGTTAGAGCAAACTTCCAGAAAAACTTCAAGATCTTGTTTGGCGGCGGTGAAGCCGACCTCAAGTTCACCGAAGACGGTGACGTTCTAGAAGCTGGTATCGAAATTATTGCAAAGCCGCCAGGAAAACAGATGCGCTCGATCAACCTCCTTTCAGGTGG
>JAJFMC010000031.1 GCA_021772365.1 Chlamydiota bacterium | reverse complement strand
ATTTCTTCCTAAAAGAGGTTCTAAAGCCAAAAATCGAAAACGTACTGAAAACGAAGAAAAAGAAATAAGTAGCAAACGACAAATAGTTGAAACTGCTTTTAGCTGCGGTTTGGGGTGGCAATCGGGGTCTAAGTTCAATTTATTATTTTATAAGAATTCGCACATCCACTAAATTGATTAATCAGGTAGGCACGTGAAAACTAGGAAGAAGTTAAAAAATGATTTCTCATACTCAATCGGCAGTTCAACAGCTTAATGATCTGGAAAAAGAAACCAGACGAATTTTTCAATACGAGGGAGAGATTCAAAAAAATCTCGATGATATAGAAGACGGGTTATGGGGTGGAAGAAAGGTTACCCCATGGAATACTTGGTTCTTTCCCTGCTCCGTTGCAGATGACGAAACTCTCAAAGAGCTAAGAACCACTTATAAAATATGGTTATCCAAATATCATGAACTTGGCCGAAAGGCAGGGAAACTCCATCGCCACTACACAACAATCAAGCCATGCAAAGTAAAACAAGGTCGTGTGGGCAGCGTCATATACCAGCTTGAACTAGGCAGCAGCCGGCTAATAAATTTATGCACAACGGCACGAACAGGGATTCCCTTTTGTTCATGGTCGAACCGTCATGCGATCAAGTCATTAGATTTTATGGATAAGGTATGAGGAGAATTGCTGTATTTAGAGGCTGACAGCAAACAAAGCTATTGACGCATTATAGCCATCTTGGTTTGATGTCAACAAAGACAATATGACAAATTAAGGGTACCTCATGAAAAAATATATTATCACTCTGGCACTTACCACACTTTTATCCCAGAGTATTAACGGCGATGAAATAAAAAAAACAATCTCTCGATTTAATGACGATACCATCGTCCAAGAAGACCAGTCAGCTGACTACCTAAAGAAAGGTCATGACCTCTACTATGGAAGAAATGTCGACACTGACAGAGAAGAAGCTTTCAAGTGGTATCAGAAAGCTGCAGCAGATGGTATTGCAGAAGGGCATTATAGAGTAGGAATGATGTACCTCAACGGAATAGGCGTTAATGTCGATTATCCTAAAGCGTTTGAACATCTAAGCAAAGCATCAGATGATGGTCACGGCGGAGCAACCAATGACTTAGGATACATGTACGACAGTGGTTTACATGTAGAGCAAGATAAAGCCAAAGCCTTCAAATACTACAAAAAAGCGGCAGAAAAAGGTGAAAAAACAGCTCAAAGAAACACAGCACTGTTTTACGAACGAGGCATCGGCGTCGAGAAAAACTACGGAGAAGCAGTAAAATGGTACCAAAAAGCTTCAGAACAAGGCGTCACCAAAGCACAAAATTCTTTGGGAATCCTCTATCAATACGGTCGCGGGATTCCACAGAATTATGAACTAGCAGCCAAATGGTATCTTGAAGGGGCAAAAAACGGAGACGCCAACGCACAGAATAACATAGGTAATCTCCACTCTAATGGATTAGGCGTAGAACAAGATAACACCAAAGCTGTGGAATGGTTCCAGAAATCCGCTAACCAAGGAAACGCCTACGGTCGCTACAACTTAGGCCTCATGTATGAACTTGGAAAGGGCGTTCCACAAAATCATGAAAAAGCTGCTGAGCTCTACCAGCTGGCAACCGACCAAGGCCTTAATCTGGCAAGCAACAATCTCGCGAGGTTTTATCAAAATGGGTGGGGTGTCATGCAAGATGACAACAAAGCTGCCGCGCTATTCCGCGAAAGTGCCGATGCCGGTAATATGACAGCTGCAAGTAACATGGGCTGGATGTATGAAAATGGCAAAGGTGTCCCCCAAAGCTATACTGAAGCTGTCTTCTGGTTCAAGAAATCTGCGGATGCTAATAGTAAATTTGGACAGTACAACTTAGGTCGCATGTATGAAAACGGTTTAGGTGTTCCTAAAGACGAGAATACTGCTATCGACCACTACCGTCGAGCAGCAAACCAAGGACACGCATCTGCCCAAATAGCACTTGACAAACTCCAAGGACCCTAGTTGCTGCCCAGTGGTGTCAATTTAAAACAACTTCATTCCCCTCAAATCCTCTCCACTACCGAGTAGGTCGCCCGAAGGGCTTTGATAATGAATGCGCTACTTTGTTGCGCACGAGTAAAACGAAGCAAGTTTTTTTGGTTCATCACAAAAACGCGCACCCTAGTTATTTTCTTTACCAACTCCACGTGCCTTCGTGTCTCCGCGTTAAACTTTAACTCGGAAATGTTCTTGGGAGTAATCGATCGAGATATGTTTAACGCGGAGACGCGAACATACTTTTACCCATAAATTTTTTGACATAAATTCTTATGTCGCTCCTTCAGAACTCAGGGATTATGTTTGCGTGGTCCTGGTGTTTCGAACTCCGTTTCACTCCGCCCTCCACACCCAGGCTCGTTCACCATTTATCCGTGCTGACGGCGCATTACACCAACTAGTGTGTGAGGTAAACAAATGCTAGCTAATTCTTTTAACGAGAAACATTCATTTTGCAAGGGGCACTCCACCTAATGGCGGAGCCATGACATTGAACGAGCCTGGGCGTGGAGGGCGGAGTGAAACGGAGTTCGAAACACCAGGACCACGCAAACCAAACCATCGAGTGCTGAAGGCACGACATAAAGATTTCTGTAACGCAACACTTATGGGTAA
>JAJFMC010000004.1 GCA_021772365.1 Chlamydiota bacterium | reverse complement strand
CAGGAAAAATTCTCAGATTGAAGTGAGAGCAGTATATACCAGATAATTAAGCTCCAACAGGGGGGGGGACAGAAAGACAAGGTTGAGTATCCCTAATGTTATTGATGTTGGTTGTATGACAAAATTTACAAAAAAGGATTTTGGCCTTGATTATTACAAATTGCTTAGCTAGAATGTATATTTCACAAGTTTGAGAATATCAACAAAACTGTGGGGTATTAGCTCAGTTGGTTAGAGCGCCACGTTGACATCGTGGAGGTCAGCTGTTCGAGTCAGCTATATCCCACATTTTTTTTACGGCTGTATGTCTTATTCAATCTACCATTTACGTTTCCATTACTTACCGGTCTTAGCAAAAGTGCTAAAAGGGTTGTTTCCTTCCGCTGAACTGCTTGGTGGTGGTCTTTCCGATCATGGATTTTTCTATGATTTTGTTTTAGAGGGGACAGAGTTTGATCAAGCCTTTCTTAAATCTCTAGAGGCAAGGGTA
Organism: Chlamydiota bacterium; assembly: GCA_021772365.1. Taxonomy (GTDB): domain Bacteria; phylum Chlamydiota; class Chlamydiia; order Chlamydiales; family Criblamydiaceae; genus JAJFMC01. The sequence goes on along the minus strand of JAJFMC010000004.1, from coordinate 2,341 downwards.
CAGGAGTTGCTTCACGAGGGGGTTGATATTTCTTTAGTTGAGATGATGCGTGATGTGGCTGTAAATTATTTATCTCACAAAAAGCAAAAGACAAAAGCTGTATTCTTACAAGAGGAGTATAGTCCTGGAATCATAAGTTTTCTTAAGTTAGACGAATATATGGAACCTGTTTCTGAAGATATCGAAGCTCTCTCTTCACAGCAGTTGAAACATTTTGAGTTTTACGAAGTGAAGCAATTGCCGGACAGTGATGTTACACGTGTTGAGGGATCTGCTTTTTTTACTAATAAAGAATTGAAGTCGTTTAGAAAAAAAAGAAAAGAATTTGCGGGTTTTGATCACTTGACCCTTGCTCGTGAGATGAAATTTTTTGATTTCGATTCTGCTACTGGAGAAGGGGTGTGGCTTCCAAAAGGGGTAGATTGTTTAAATTTATGTTTTACTTATTGGAGAAGTTTTTGTTCGCTGCATAAAGTTCAAGAAGTGAAAACCGGAGCGTCTAGCGAAGAGGAGTTCTCCTGTAAAATAGATCATGTCTACCAAGTACTTAATGTTAATGGATATGCGGCATTTGGTGAAATTATCACTCTTGAAAATGACTTGCCACCGGAGAGTTGTAAGGGGATGTGGAAACTCAATAAAACATTTACCGATCGTGCCCGTGCCATAATCGAGTGGGGTGACGTGCAGAAGGTATTGATTTCTTCCTTGCAATCCATCATGAAAACCGTTAATATGTTGGGTTCTGACTGCTGTTGGGTGCTTTACACTTCGACAACGGGACCTTTTATGCAAAAACAACAGGGAAGTAGATCCCTGGTGGAATTGCAAAAGGCCTTGAAGTTCCTCCACATTCCCTATAAAACGGAGTTTGTGGAAGGAAAAAAAGAAAGAGAGCCTCGTGCGTATTGCCTCATTCCAGACGGGTTAGGGAAGCACTGGAAAGGTCCTTTCGTTGGAGTGAGCCCTTTTAACAAGAGCGAAGAATGCCAGGCAGTCGTTTGTTGTTCGTTATTTGGATCGATCGAACGGATGTTCGCATCAATTCTTGAACACTACAAAGGAGAGCTTCCGTTAGTGTTTTCACCTGAACAAGTACGCTTGGTTGCTATGCCAAGTCAAAGTACTTACACTAGTCAGGTGTACCAACGCCTCATTAATGAGGGGGTTAGGGTAGGTGTTGATCAAACAGATAGTCGATTGGCGGAGAAAATACACTCTGCTGAAAAAGAAAGGATCCGGTATGTCGCTGTGATTGGTGAGATGGAGTCAAAGAAACACATTCTCACCCTCAGAAAAGGCTTGTTGGACAACAAACAACGTAAAGTAACGATTAATGACCTCCTTGATGAGTTGCATCGGGAGAATAGTGAAAAGAGCCCGTTCGCTTAATACCGCGTTCTAGCCCAAACGGCAAATTTACGCTGTAATGAGGTGTATAGGCGAACTAAACGTGGAGATTGATTCGAATTGAGAGTCAACAAACAAATACGAGTACCTAAAGTTAGGTTGATCGACGAAAATGGAGCCCAAGTAGGGGTTGTTTCTACATCGGAAGCGATGCGTAAAGCTGAAACTGCAGAGCTTGATCTTGTAGAAGTCGTTCCTACAGCAAGTCCGCCTGTATGTAAGATCTTGAACTACGGTAAGTATCGATATGATCAAACGAAACGGGAAAAAGAAAGTAAAAAGTCGTCACACCAGGTAAAAGTTAAAGAAATTAAGGTTAAGCCTAATATTAATGACCATGACCTATTCACCAAAATCAATAGAGCACGTGGTTTTCTTGCCAAAGGAAACAAAGTAAAAGTGACTTGTATGTTTAGGGGTAGGGAAATGGCACATCCCGAAATTGGAGAAAATCTAGTTAAACGTGTAGTTGAAGAGCTTAGCGACGTCTCCACACTAGAAACTCCATTGAAGAGGATGGGAAGGTTTTTGCATGTAGTGTTGGCTCCGGGAGTTAGAAAGAAAAAAGAGTCTACTCCTAAACCGGCACCTGAAAAAGCCGTGAAAGAACAAAAGTAGGTGTGTTTCTCTACAAAGAAATTTGTGGAAGGCATACAAAATTCATGAAAATTGGCATCAGTTAGGAGAATTCCAGTGCCTAAGATGAAAACAAAAAAGGCCGTAGCGGCCAGATTTAAACTGACGGGAACCGGTAAGCTTCGCAGGCTTCGTCCGGGAAGACGTCATATTTTAACGAAGAAGACACCCAAACGTAAGCGTCAACTTAAGAGACCGGGCCTTGTTAGTGATGGTCAGTTGAAAATGTACAAGCGCTTAATGGGAGTCTAAATGTACGTAAATAAATTAGACACCAGTGGAGGTAATCAGCCAT
>JAJFMC010000300.1 GCA_021772365.1 Chlamydiota bacterium | reverse complement strand
CAAGGAATTTAAGAGTGAATACGGAACAAGGATTTTTCATAAAAATCCATTGCTTCATATTAGCTTACAGTATGAATTGTTTATATGGGATGATACACAGCTAAAACTTTTTTGAGCACGCCACCTACTTCCTGTAACTCTTTGGAAAAGACGGAGTCTTTCCCTGCGTCGCTACAGTCGTATCTGACGTGCTCAAAGAAGTTTTAGCTGCGGTTTGGGGTGGCAATCGGGGTCATAGCACTGGCTTCGTCAAAAATGTATAATTATTTTTCTAGTTGAATCGAAGTAACTCGCTACCAGGTTCACGTAAACAAGGCAAAAGCAGTTTTGCCATTCCAAGGTTCCACATCATATATTTTTCAGAAGTTCTCGATACGATCTTAGATCGGTATACATACTTTTAGGGTTTTGGCGAAGCCAGTGCTGTGGAGTAAAGAAGCGAGCTTGCGAGCTACTTTGCTCCAAGACTCGTAAACCTCACATACCTCTCCGTCCCTCTGCGTTCAAAATACCTCGTGGACCTACATCCATTCAAACATTCACATAAAAATAACCGGAAGCCCAGATCCCTCAGAAGCCTTTCTGTGCCTGAAGAACATTAAAAATTGCGACACGTAAGAACGGCGTGATCTCCCCTTTAGAAACCTTCTCACCACTCTCGATATCTTCAAAAGTAAACGTTAACAGGTACCTTGGATACTTCGCATACACAATATTACGCCAGTAGTTACGGTCGTAGTGCGGAAACTTCTTCAAAAACGATTTCAAATCACCATAAGTGATTTTGATGATATTGATCAGCTTCCCTTCCAACCGATAGTTCTTCCACCCCTGAAAGGCTTGACGGACAATCAAGGGGAATTCTTCATAGGAAAGCTCTTCTAAGTTTTTATCACGACTAAATTTGATCCCTTGAACCATCCTACGGTATGCCGGAGGGGATTCAGACCAATTTATCGGTTTCCACTCAGGTTGCAAATTCAAAAATTCGGCGAACTCGACACGTGAAATCGGCCGAGGAACATAGTAATCCTTTAATAAGCGAGCCCACGTATGGTAAAGGAACAACAACCCCGGAGGAGCCTCTACATAATCGTCAGCGGCCTTAAGTACGACGCCCAATCGCTCACGATACTCAAAACCTGGAAGATATCCCCTCTTATCCTGTACATGCTGAGGCATGTACTCGGGAAACTGCCAGAGGAATACCGACATCTCGCGGTTCGTCACTTGCAGAAAAGGACTGCTCTCGACCTGCGTTTCCATCGTCTGATAATACCAAGACCCCACTCCCCAGCATAGGACAATCACAGCAGCAAAAACAGCCACCATCGCCCAAAAAGGTTTTGGATTTTTACTGTAGTTTTCCTGAATAAAATCCTTTTCCTGCAATTCCTGCTCAGGAGGCTCATAAGGCTCAGGCCTCTGCGAACCGATTGTGTCAATACCCATAAGAAAATCGAACGCTTAAGTAGTTGGTAGGATATTTACGAAACTGCCCATCAACAGAATACCCATCGTGATACTCGAGGAAAGCACGCACTCTACGCTGGTTACCGCACGCTTTTCCGCATTCGTAACCGAGTACATAAGTATTGTCGACGTGGCGCTCGTAGTGGTTGTTGAAGTGAAAATGCATACCGAAAAAAGGATGACCAAATAAATTTTCACATTCGTCGTAGAATCCTAACCCCAGAAGGCGTACTTCTGCACCGGCTTCTGCATACCACTTACCCGCATTGAACGAGTCATCGTGCTGGATGATCCATCCCAACCCACTATATATTCGGATTTCATCCGTGATATAATAAGAGATAAAACCATCGAGATATTCCGCACTCGGATTCCTCCTATCGAAACCAGGATTGAAAATCAGAAATTCATCACCGATATGCGATGAGATATGATAGGCACGCACACGAAATCCCCAGCGACCGATAGCGTAAGAAATCGGGATACCCACATAATAGTCAGCATTCAACAATGGAGACGATTCGTCGAGAGGATCGAATACTCCCCAAAGAGCACCCTCGATGTTAATTTGCAGCATTCCACCCCACGGGCCTACGCAACACCAGCGGTAGATACCCAGGTTATCACCAAAAGAGACAGGAATTACATTGCTAGTGAGGGCTTGATCGTGAAAACGCCAACCTACGGAATAGGTCACCTGTCTCGGATCAGCAACAAACGGTTTGAAGAGAAGTCCATCTTCTGGGAGCCATACACCGTAACGCCCACAACTGAACGCTGTTGCGCAGTCACCATCGAGGACATCGTAAGGCCCTAGGTAGACACAGTGCGCTTGACACCAGTAACGCCATGAACATTGCTCGTGTTGACAAACATTGGGATATTGATGGCAGCAGCGGCCATATGTACAGTCTCTTTCGCGGATGCAGCAGCGGATTTCTTCGTCGATGTATGTGACATCATTCGAAGGATCATAATCATCCTGTGAATTGTTAGATTGGGTGACGGCCTCATCGATATAAGTGATATCACCCGACGGTTCGTAATTGTCTTCAATGTAGCTATCTTCTTCAGTGCAAACCTCCTCTTCTATGGAGCACTCTTCATCCCCATCTTGTTCGTAGTAGTAGGAGTCATCTGCACCATAGGCAGAAAAAAAACATAAAAAACTGAATAGTAACGGCCATATAAATGCACGTAACGCCATCGAGGATCTCCAGTCAGCGAATAAAAGTCTTGCTTACAAATTTTATTTGTAACTCATTCGACGATATCTGTGAAGTAAAAAATTGACCTATCCTCTCATTCCGTCCCAACTTGTACATGCTCACCTCAATTTTTTAAACTCGAAGGACGCGATTACCCCATTTCTCTTATGGAGATTAGATATCGCATCACGCTCAGAAGGGGAAATTACTTAGAAGAGAGTAATTGATGATTCCTGCCTATTTCGCAAATACTGCAGCAGGCCCCTTTTCTACTCGTTCAGGGTCCAACTCTACACGGGCGTAGCCGTTAGGACCTGCAAGCATAAGGTTCATTGACGATGCAGGCTTGACCTCCCTCAAAAAAGCAATCGCTTCTTTTACACTCTTTGCCTGAGTGAGCATTTTTTGTAGTAAAAGTGGATTAGAGACGCCATTGGAGTCAAACGATTTCCCCGCAGCGCATACAGCTAGAGAAACGCCATGACTATTCATTCCAGAGACCGATCCAATAAATCCCGGCCAGGTGATAGAAGCGACCCCATCTCTTACTAAAACGATTGTATCGGGACCCAACGGCCAGTCCCAGTCGAAG
>JAJFMC010000299.1 GCA_021772365.1 Chlamydiota bacterium | reverse complement strand
TAAAATACATAGTTAGTATCGGCAATAAAATTGCTGTTATTTCCAATAGGCATTAGGGGAAGGTTTTCAGAACATTTATTACCGAAGAAGTATTTGATTTCCAAACAAACATTCGCTCCATAATAAGATTGTTTCTTCAATCCTACAGAAGAGTGTGGTACCAAATAGCTGCCATATCCCTCAATCAACAAACACCGGCTTAAGGGCGCACGAAAGCTTGCTCCAACAATAAATCTGCCTGCTCTGCCGCTATCGAATGCAAGGCTTCTCTTATAGGGGACACCAACCCAAATCATGGTTTCACGACCACACTTAAAATCGTGTTTCCAAAATGCATTGATTTGGGATAGGCTCCTAAATCTTAAATCAACACCTTGATAGTCGACATGTGATTCTCCTAGGTCAATAGTACCCCAAATGCCATACTCATTGTCACAGCAATATTGGTAACCGACCTGCCCTCTCAACTGACTGAAGTTTGTATCGACACCAAAAACACCAAACCCTTTATTCCACATCCAGTCAAAGACAAGCCCTGCATTGAGACCTGAGGAAGATTGTGCTCTTCTGTAGAATCCACCAGTAACAAATGACTGCTGCTGTACATTATTTTTTGCTACAGAGCCTCTTCCAGACCAGTCATATAACCCATAGCTACCACCAACTTGCAGTCCTAGATCACACAGGTCTACCGGAACGCCAAAGTTGATACTTGCAAATGTTCCGGTGTTTCCATCCCAATCACCGTCTGGGATGCTTCTAAAGAAATCGTAACCTAGCCCTATTTCACCATTTTTTGGAAAATAATTAGATGAAAACAGGAACATGGGTACTGTTGTTGCAAATATAATGAGTCTATTGATGTGGCGGTTAATGGTGTGCCTCCTGAAATATGTATCCTATGTCGAAAATATCGGTATAAACAATTCTTGAAAAAAAAGGAAACACATTCTACCGTGATTTTTTACCTATCGAGGCGAATGAAGCAGATGTTATACCTAAACAAATTGAGATTATTTCTTCTAATTACGACCGTGTGTTGCAGCACCCTGTTTTCCAGTGAACAAACCTTTTTGTCGAACATTCGACAGATTACCTTTCCGGAAATGGGCTTTGAAAAAGCTGGTGAAGCCTATTTTTCTCCTGATGAGGAAATGATTATCTTCCAAGCCGTTCCACCAGGAAAGCAACACTATCAAATGTATGTCATGAACCTAAACGAAAGTATTCCGAATATGGTTAGCACCGGTATTGGGGCATGTACATGCGGCTTTTTTCATCCACAAGGAGAAAGGGTGATCTTCGCTTCAAGTCATGATAGCCCGCTAACCGTAGAACAAGATAAACCCAAGCAAGGCAAATATACCTGGGACCTTACCCCATACATGAATATTTACGAAGCAAACGTTGACGGTAGCGACTTGGTTCCTTTGACGTATGGCTCATCCTATCATGCTGAGTGCGCCTACTCTCCTGACGGGAAAGAAATTGTTTTTGCGAGTAATGAAAGCGGCACCATGAACCTCTATATCATGAATGCAGATGGTACGGACATCCGCAAAATAACTGATACCGATTACAGCTATAATGGAGGACCTTTTCTCTCTCCCGATGGAAAGAAGGTTGTTTTTCGGTCCGACCGTCAGTATCCCGACTACTTGCAGATATTTACTATCGATGTCGATGGTCGCAATGAAACACAACTAACGAACAACACATCAGTCAACTGGGCGCCCTATTGGCACCCCGATAGCAAACATATCATCTTTACAAAATCGCTCGGAAAGCATCATCGTTATGAACTCTTCATCATAAATAGTGAAACGGGAAACGAAGTACGTGTCACTTTCAACGAAACTTTTGATGGCCTTCCAGTATTCAATCGCGATGGAACGAAACTGATGTGGACATCAAAAAGAGGAAAAAACGGCACATGCCAAATATTTATGGCCGATTTCAATTCAGAAAACTTGAGAGATGAATCATGATGACTAAATGCGGGAGTGTTTTGCACTCTATTTTGATGGGACTTCTACTATTATCTGTAAGCGTTAGTGAAGGAGCCAATCAAACACCTGATACGACACCGATATTATCTGAAGATCTTCTTCCTTTTACCATCGCTATCGAAGAAGTCCCCTACCAACTACCTTCAGGAATACACTCGGGAGCCTCCGGAACCTATAGAAATCAATGGGTCATCATTACCGGTAGAACAAACGGAATGCATAGTTTTGGAGCAGATCCATTTCCCCCGAGCCAACAAAATACTGACGCTTATGTCATCGATCTAGAAAAGCAAGTCACATATTCAAGATCGCTAGCAGATTCCTCATCAGGCCTCACCCAGCAGCAAATCGATCAACTTTCCGTGACGAGTCCAGAATACTGCCAAAGAGGAAAAACGCTTTATATCTGTGGTGGGTATGGAGTGGATACAGCTACAAATCAGTTTGGTACTAAGCAAACGCTCACTGCAATAGACCTTCCGAAATTTATTAAATGGGTGAAGACAGGAAAAGGCTCAGCTGCTGCTGCTATTCGCCAAACAAGCCATCCCTGGATGCAGGTTACCGGCGGGTATATGGCGATCTATAACAATCACCTGCAGGGCATGCTTATTTTTGGACAAAATTTTGATGGAGTGTATACGCCAGCTTCCAATGGGCAGTATACTCAACAGGTAAGGAACTTTCAAATCATCGACACAGGAAAAACTCTATCAGTACAAGAAAGAAAATCTGAAGCACCTAATGATCCTTATCGACGTCGCGATCTGAATGTTGTACCCATTATCAAAAGAGGAAAGCCTGGATATGTTGCTTTGTCCGGTGTATTCACAACCAGCGTTGGTATTTGGACTGTTCCTGTCACCATTTCATTAGATGGTTCAACAAAAATGGCGAACCCAAATAGTCAGAATACTTTTAAGCAAGGAATGAACAATTATGTGAGTGCTACTGCTCAACTTTACTCGAAATCTGATAAAACCAATTATGTGATTCAACTTGGTGGAATTAGCTACGGGTATTTCGATAACGGTACATTTATTACAGACGGACAATTCCCCTTTATAAACCAAGTAACGACGATAAAAATCGATAAACACTGTCAATTTTCTCAATACCTGTTGAACGCTGAATATCCAGTCATCCTATCCCAAGGAAGCAACCCTGGTAATAGACTCATATTTGGTGCTGGCGCCTTTTATTTTAATCAGGATAACGCTTCTGAACTGATCAATCAAATTATCGACTTTGACAAAATCACAAACGCGACAACGATAGGATATATCCTAGGAGGAATCATGAGTACTGTTCCCAATACGAGTTCTAAGAGTGACTCTACTGCCTCACCCTATATTTTCCGACTTGTTGTTATCCCTAAAGAGTGATACCTAACCCCTGAGCTCTGGAGGAGATACATAAAATTCACGATAAAGGGATTTAAATAATTCTTTAAAAATAGCAAACCAATAGGGGTAG
>JAJFMC010000298.1 GCA_021772365.1 Chlamydiota bacterium | reverse complement strand
ATTATCTATCACTTCCTTGAGCATTATATAAATCCCGTCGTCGGGGTGAGATCCATCACCTAGGCGACCGATATACATTCCCGAGCGAAGGCGTATATGCTCTAGTGCATCGAGAGTAAGAACTGTACTTTCGTCGTAATCTTTTACCATAACGTGTTCACTTTACAAATTAAATATAATCAGAAAAACATGCCGTCGCCTCTAGGATATAAGGAATCGGGATAAGAAAAAAGGAAAAAAGAGTTTCTTTCATCGGTTTTGATTGGGTATATACTAAAATAATGGGGGGTATCAAGTCGTTATAAGCAGTTCTGAAATTGAAAAGACTATTTATTTTTACGAGATTTTTATGGAGAAACCAAAAGGAAGAATTTTTTATTTCTGCACGGACATAAATCATCCCTATGGAGGACTAAGTATCTAGAAGATCCTATAATATATCATTTTATCAGAGGTGTAAATGACCATAATTGAGCCCAATAGCGAATATGTCTTTGATATTGTTCGAAAAGTTCTCCCAAAAAACCCTATTATAATTGAAGCGGGAGCATTTGATGGATGGGATACCATGAAAATGATCAACATATTCCCAGAAGCTACCATCCATGCATTTGAACCCGATCCTGATAACTATACAAAGCTTCTTCTTAATACTGCGGATAAGTTGAATATTTTCACCTATCAATTGGCTTTGAGTAACTCTACTGGAAAAGCAACCTTTTATCAATCTAACGATCCAAACAAAACTGGAAATTCCATTTCAGGTTCTTTACTTAAACCTAAAGAGCACTTAAACCTATCAAAAATGCAATTCAATAGCACTGTAGAAGTGAACACCATAACTATTAACGACTGGGCTAAAAAAAATAATATCACCCACGCCGATTTTCTCTGGTTTGACATGCAAGGAACTGAACTTCATGCTCTCAAAGCGGGATTAGACATCTTAAAAACAGTTAAAGTTATCTACACTGAAGTTCTATTTGTAGAAGCATATGCCGGACAATACTTGTATCATGACCTTAGAGTTTGGCTAGAAGGACATGGTTTTAAGTTAGTGGCAAAAGACTTTGAAGATTCAGACAAAAGCCGTTGGTTCGGAAATATCATTATGGTCAGGGACGAACAGCTTTCAACATCCCCGTAATCAATGATCCCTCTCTAAGAGTAGTATCCTCTGTGACAGTTACATCGAATCCATGCTCCTTAAAGAACTCTTCTAATTCATATCGGTCACCATATATTATCCCTTCATGCCACTCGAGCAATATCATATCAATTCGATTAATAATATCATCCGGTAGAGTTAGAAAAACCTCATACTCAGCCCCCTCGATATCAGCCTTGACCACCTTGCAGCGTTCAATATTGTACTCTTTAAAAAGCGAAGCCAAAGAGATCATCTTAACCTCTATTGTCCTAGAAGATTTTCCATCCAAATTTAGGAATTCATTAGTATATAGACTATGTCTAGCAGGAGAACAATAGCTTACATTTAGAAGTGTTTCCCCTTTATGACTAGATATCACCTTTTTAATCGGAGTGATGTTATCGAGTTGATTTCTCTCAATATTATCGAGGAAATACCCATAATTTTCCGGTTCTGGTTCAACAGCATAGACGTGACACACATGGCGACTTACAGCTAAAGAGAATAGTCCGATGTGCGCGCCCAGATCGATTACCACATCGTTTTTGTTAAGAAGGTGCAACCACTCTTCAAAATGGTAAAAATTAAAATCCCCTAGAACTTCACGAAAAGTAAATAGATCGTTTTTTCTAGGTAATATTACTTTCAATCCTTTCCAGTCTTTAATCACTACTACTCACACCCAATCTACCAAAGGAGAAGTCCTTATATTCAAAATATTTATCACATTTATGGAAATGAATTCAAGGCTCACTTTTTCACGAACTCGAAGTGGAGATGGAGCCTCTGAACAGAAAACAGCAACATTTAGTGGCCATACTCGAAGTAATCAGGATTAAACAATTTTTCCCAAGTTTCTCGAACACACTGGACGGCCACGCAAACTCGACTTTCGGCATTTTATTTATAAATAAAAGTAGGTTAACATCTGAGTTCACAAAAACTACATGAGAGCATGAGATTTACTAAAATGTTAAACCTACCGTCATCGATTTTCGTACTCAATTGTATGTCTAGTGGCGGCAACAGAAGAAGATAGAAACGAAAAAACTCAGCCCAAAAAGAGTGCGTGGTACAATAAAATGCATATTACTTTCTCCGATTTCCACAGACACGTTAAACCATTAATTATCAAGAGATAAAATTTTCAAGCCTCTAATTGAAATTAGAAGGAAAAGGTACGCATTTTGTGTTGAGCCTAAATTAAAGCAATAGTATAAGGTTGTTAGAGAGTAGAGAATATACCGAATTGAACTCTAAATTAATTTCCGTGTTCAATTCGGTATATAAACGGAGGAAAGTGTAAATTTTGGTAAGAAAATTCATTATTATGAATCCAAACGATCACTGGCTCCTATCTGATCACTTAGCTCCTTTATCGGCAGAATTTGAAATACCTTACTATCTTGAAAATGTTGATCACCAGGAGATGGTAAAAAAATATTATCCAGGAGTTAATCTTTTTGATAAAGAAATGATAGCCCCACAGATGTTACTTTCTAATTTTGATACAATTTTAACTCCTATTCTTCTTGGGAAACCGAAACATAAAAATGAGAAGTTTCTTGAGAAAATTATATTTATTTATTGTCACCATGGTTTCTCCCGTAAAGATCCTCTGCTTATCAATGACGGGGCTGTAGATGAGCCTATTCACGATATTGTTTTAGCTTATGGAAAGCACATGCTAGATTTATTTGACGATTATCAGTATACGAAATTTACCCAAAATTCAGTAATGACTGGAAATTATCGGTATCAATATTACTTGAAATATCGATCTTTTTTTGATGAGTTAGTTGAGAGAGAAGTATTTAGTCAATTTAAGGTAAAACAGCCAGTAATTCTATACGCTCCTACTTGGAATGATAGCGAGAAAGCCACTTCTTTTTTTGATGCAATTGACACGATGATTGATAATACACCTTCCCATTATAACGTTCTTATAAAATTACATCCAAATCTCGCATTATTAAACCTTGGTCATGTGATTCATGCACAGCATCGATGCCAAAACAAAGGAAATATTGTTCTTCTCGATAACTATCCCCTTGTCTATCCAATTTTAAACCGTTCTGATATTTTTGTTGGGGATGTTTCAAGCATTGGTTACGATTACTTAACGTTTAATCGTCCAATGTTTTTTATTCACGCCAACAAAGAAAAGACTTTAGATGACAAATACTTTTATCTCTATCGATGTGGAAAAGTAATTCATACTCATGAAACCCCACAATTATTTAGAATAATAGATGGCAATCTTGATAAGCACAATATATTTTTTAAAAAAATTCAGCGGGAAGTTTATAATTACACTTTCTGTGAAGATATTCCTTTTGAAGAAATTTATACTAACATATTAAATGCTTGCAAAAGAACCAGGTCAGATGTTTAAAAATAGTTTCTACACAGCGATTCTTTTAACAGCGGGAGAGGGAATACGATTTGGAAGTGCTCATCCGAAGCAATTTCATCGAATTTCAGGAAAGAAAATTTATCTTCACACTCTTGAGCAGTTTCTTGCTGTTAACATTTTTGATGAAATATTGATCGTGTCATCGGAAGATCATTTTGATGAAATTTCAAGTGATCTTAAACGATATATGAATGCTTCCATTCGAGTTGTATTAGGTGGGAGCTCTAGAATGGAATCATCTTATCTGGGTTTAAAGGATTGTCATTCAGATACTGAATATGTAGTCATTCATGACTCTGTACGCCCTTTTATTAGTAAAGAGATAATTTTTTCTAATATTAAAGAAGTTTTGCAACATCGTGCTGTGGATACTTGCATTCCCTCAAGTGATACAGTTGTTTACAAAGATAATTTGGATATGATCGTAGAAATTCCTAATCGCACTTTTTGCTGGAGAGGGCAAACACCTCAAAGTTTTGAACGGTCCTTAATTCTTGAAGCGCATGAAAAAGCTCGTTCTAGCCATTTTGATGGGATATCTGATGATTGTCGTTTAGTTAAAGAACTTGGTTATCCTATAAAAATTGTGCAAGGATCAGAATCTAATATCAAGATAACCACTGAGTTAGATCTTTTCGTTGCGGAACAATTGTTCCGAATTAGCGCTAAAAAAATTTCATCCTCTAATAGATCGATTACTGGAAAACGGTATATTGTGACTGGGGGAACAAGTGGAATTGGTAAAGCATTGTGCGAATTTTTAGAAAAAGAGGGGGCTATTCCAATTTCGATTTCAAGAACAAGTCCCTATTATTCTGTCGATCTTACAGTCCCTGAGCAAATTAAATCAGTCTTTAATGAAATCGGTGAGGTTGATGGGCTTATTAATAATTCTGCAGCGCTATATCGAATGCGACTCGATGAGATGAATGAAGAGCAAATCAATGAACTGATTGATCTTAACCTCAAGGGTTTAATTTATTGCTGCAAATATGCTCAGATCAAAAAAAGGGGGCATATTATCAATATAGCCTCTTCATCTTTTAGCCGCGGACGTTCTCTTTATACTGTTTATTCCGCAACAAAAGCTGCAGTGGTGAATTTTACGCAAGGATTGGCTGCTGAAAGAAAAGATATTTTTGTGAATGCTTTGATACCTCAAAGAACAAAGACATTAATGCGAGAAAAAGCTTTCGGAGAAGAA
>JAJFMC010000297.1 GCA_021772365.1 Chlamydiota bacterium | reverse complement strand
GCAATCATACCAGGAAAAGTAAATGTTCAAGCTCAAAAAGAATGGATTGAAGAGTTTAAGAAGCTTAAGGCTAACTTACTATCTATGCTCTAACGAGGTAGAGGGAGTAATCGATTTAACAAGTCGTTTCTCTGTGATGGTATTGCATAGATAGATAGAAGCATCACTAGGGATATCACCGAGCGAATAGTCGCCTTCCTGGATGTTCATCCCCCGCTCTTTTGCAACTACGATGTGTTTTTGGAGGGTTATACCTTGAAGGAGAGGTAGTGCTGGTTTGGGTGTGAATAAATCGTCACCTTTGATCCAAAAGATATTCGAAAATGAAGCTTCTAAAATATACCCTTCGCCGGATAGAACCAAGGCATCATCAGCTCCTTTCTCCACGGCGTATTGCCTTACTTGCAGCCGTTCCAGATATGAGAGGGATTTCAACCTGGATGAGGGTGTCTGGATGTGGTCGGGATAGATCACAAGGTTCGCCGGTGTCATGGGGAGGTCATGAATTTCTTTCATCGTTATGAGGATTGTTCCGTGTTGACGAAGCGGTAACGACAAGTCGGGAAGAGCGCCTCCTGTTACAATGATTTTCATTCTCCATATCCCCTGTTCCGCGTTGTTACGCTTCACAAGTTCTAGCAAAACATCTTCGTTAATAGTGGGAGGACGGATATTTAGTTGCTCGCAATGCTGGGATATACGCTGTAGGTGTTGTGTAGCATGGTGAATGTTCCCCTCTTCAATTTTTAGGGTTGTGAACACACCGTCACCAAAGAGAAAACCTCTATCGGTTATTGGAATAGAGGCTTGTTCTTCGGATATAAAGTCACCGTTTAAATAGACAACACTCATTCATCATCCGATGTATTGTTAACTTTGTCATGTGAGGAATCAGAAATTTCATCGATAATTTCCAGAAGAGGTTTGAACATTCCTTCGCAACTGTCTACATGTTTGAGATCTATTTTTTGTAATGCTAGTATCGCTATACGGAATTTAGCCATACCTTCGGTCAATTGTGCGAGCCGCAGTTTTGCTTCTTCAAGCTCTTGAGTTTTTTGTTCTACGATCTTCAACAGATCGCTAGAGGCATCGACAAGTTTATCATCAAACTCATCGATTCGATCAGTTTGTAATTTAATTCCTGCCTGCTGATTACCAAGTGTATCGGTCAGCTGTTTAATCACCGTTAGCTGATTATACAAGACTTTTCCTAGACGCTGCAGCTCGAAATTATGTTTTTTGAATTCATCATTTTCCGTAGAGAGTTTGACAAGATCTTCTTCCCACTCTTTTTCTTGCTCTGCTAATCCATCTACGTTGATATTTAACTGCAGGAGTCTTTCCCGTAGTGCTTTGTTCGAATTTACGAGCTGTTCACTAAGCGCTTTGGCTTGATCCGTTTCAGTATTGAATGTTTTGAGTCCTTGGGTGACTTTTTCATCGAAATTTCCAGCAGCAAGTTCCAGTTGCTTCCTCTCAAGTCGCAATCCTGAAATCCTATCTTCAAACAGTTGCTTTAAATTCACAGTGATTTCTTTTTCACGCTCCAGCAAGTTTTTGAATCCATCTAATATCTGCTCGAGACGATCGACATTACTCTTGAGTCCCACATTCTCAATTTTTAACTTAGCGTTTTCACGTTCGAAATCATCGAGCTGCCCTTCGAGATCTTTTTCTGGTTTAAAGTGTCTGATTAAGCAGAAGCTTCCGCATGAAGTGAGAACGATAAGAGCACCGATAATAATCAGTCCTGCCCCAAGAATCGTATCGATGGCGACGACCTCTTGATCATCATCTCCTTCTCCCAGAAGCTGATTAGCGACGAGAATGATTGTACCGAGTAAAGCAACAGTCAGTCCTCCACAAGAACCACAGGCCGGTACGCATTGCCATGGTGTACGAATGAGTCCACAACAACGTGTACTCGACTTCCTTCCTCCCTCGGGGACAATGATAAGTTCTCCTGACTCGATATCTGTTTTTTTGCTGTTCACAATGGGATCGTCTGGAGTGATATTGATTGCCGCAAAATCCCTAAGTTCTGTGCCATTGTTTACGTCTAGAATTGTCATGATACCCTCATTCTTTCCTTTTTTTGTTTTTTTTATTTTTTTCGCTTTGCTCCTTGAGTGCAGCGATGTTGGATGTCACCTGCTGCATAGCATCTGTCAGTTTATCGGCTTGTTCGAGGATACGGCTGTTTTTGTCTTTCATTGCGTTCTCTTGTTTTTGTAGCGAGGCGATAGTCTCGAGTGCCGTTGCAATGGTATCAGCCACTTTCCTTAGGCTTTTCTCCTTCTCATCGAGAGTGTCTCTGATAAGGATGGCATCTTCATGCATATTCATGATTTTTTCAAGCTCTTTTTGGAAGCCCGATAAAAATTCAAGGTTTGCATGGTTCAGATCATCATAAAGTGCGTTGTGTTCATCAAACTCATCATTTTCTTCATTCATCTTTTCAATAACTGCTTTCGAATCAGTAACCTGACTAGCCAACAGGCCGACAGTATCGTCAATTTCGGTAGCACCTTGATTAAGTTCTCCAACTTGATTAGAAAAAATATTTACAGCATCTTGGAGATTAGCATAAAGAGATTCCATTTTTTTCAATTTTTTGGTGGTCATCTCCAGACGTTGCGTGAGGCGTTCGATTTCTTTGGCCTCTCTTCTAACCTCTTCGTATCCGTGTTCCCACACCTCGGTGGTTTGCTCTAGGTTATTTTCGAACTCGTCACCTATCCCTCTTAGTTCTTGATTGATGGATTTCAATCGTTTGACATAGCTAGCCATCTCTTTTATACTGTTGGACATAACACTTACATAGTCTTCTAAATCGTTAAAAGTATCGAATTTTCTGACATAATATGCACCTATGGCATTTGTCACAAACAAAATTGATCCCATAACGGTTAAGGGTGTCATGCTGATAATCGCTCCGACAACTCCTGCAATGCCCCCGCCAATAGCTCCAGCAACGAGTAGGTAGTACGACCAGTGTTTAGCCCTTCGCCCACGGAGCTGCCCCTCTTGCATGGTCACATCATCTTTTTTACCTGTAACATCTTTTGCTATTTTCAATGCTTCGTGAGCACCTGTAAGAACACTAACCATCTGACCCTCCAGCTGTTTATGTATAAGGTAAGCTACAACTGTTGGAATATATCTATATTAATTATTTGACAATGCAGAAAAAATGTCTGCCCCCCCCCCCCCACCGGGG
>JAJFMC010000296.1 GCA_021772365.1 Chlamydiota bacterium | reverse complement strand
TGTTCTTGAAACTGGAAAGCGTACACAAGCGTTTACCCCTTCAGCATTTGCTTTAGGGATCGCCATGCTCCTACCTTTTGAGATGTCAGCAGCGATTTTCCTAGGTTCTGCTATTAGAGAACTCGCAATTTATATCGGTCGATTGCGAGGGCCTGATCAGGAAGAGGCCGTTCGTAAAGGTGCCTTCAAAGTAGGATCGGTGGTATTTGCCGCTTCGTCTATTGCAGGTATTATTGCTGTCATCCTCATATCCCTAGGTATCGTCTACCTCCCTAGTTAACATCATTTAATGTTCAATTGGTGGAGGATATTCGTATAGATCTGTGTATTTAAAGAAAACATTGCAAATACTTTATCTTGTCTTGTTCTAACAATGTTATAATTGTAATATAAATAGGAGAGGTTTGTAATGTCATTAGGTTCAACAGGTTTAAATGATCACCAAAATAGCGCGTTAGGCTTCCAGCTGGCAGCAGCGTTGGACAACCCCAAATCGAATTTAAAGCAAATCGAGCAAATCAAAGCCAACGCAAAGAGTTTATTGGGTAAAGAAGTTTCAAAGGCTGAAACCACCGAATTATTGAATATTATCGTTCTTGCCAATGAAGTCATTATGAATCAGGGAATCGAAAATGATACAACACCCATAGAAATTAAAGCGACTTACGAAAAATACTTGGATGCTTCTGTAAAATCCGTATCAGGAAAAGTAAAGACTGGACAATTCTCAGAGAATATCAAAAAAACGACTGCTGAATTCAGCAAATTCAAGGCTGTAGAATCCAGAAAAGCTGATTCAATTGTTTCGGGTATTGTGCAGGCATCTGACTTAGACCAGAGTAAGTTGGTAGAGGCCGATATGTTAATATCAGACGTAGAAATATACAGCATTCTTCACTTAGAACAAAGTGCTATACCTCTTGAAGAGAAGCTGTCACCTGTCAATGAGTTACTAGCACCATATGGAGCAAAAACTTTACGAACTGGTGGCGGTGGAGCGTGTTTTTATAAAGCGGTTTCTATTAACGACGAAATTCTTGCAAAAGGAAACGTTCCTGATGATTTGGCTGATGCTGAAAAAAGACATTTGGTACTCAGAAGAACAACTGTAGATTATATGAAGAGTCAAGGAAGTGTTGGAAGAGCTGCGGTGCATTCGAATACTTCCACTTGGGCAACCGATGCAGAAATACGTTATCTTGTAGGAGCACAAGGTAAACGAGATGGCTCGCAAAATAAGCCTATTTTAGTCTTGAAAAGAGACCCCGATTCTGGTGGGCTTTTAGGATCAATCTACTCAAAATCCAGTGATGAAGATGGTCGCGATGCACCTGATCCAACACCCGATAACCTGCGAGTCATCGTCAATATCGGGAATTATCACTATGAAGCTGTTGCGACAACCCGAGAGGGACGTGAACAGCTCATCAAAGATTTCAATGTCGTACCCGTTCTTTAATCATTTCCCATGAATGAAATATCAATTTATCCGTCTATACTGCTCGCACATTGAAGTGAGAGCAGTATAGATACAACAAATGAACAATTATTCTTTCTTTTTGCATTTCTAGTCAGTTTCCGGTAAAATATAAGCACTTAATCATTTAATGATGGAGCTAAATATGACCATTTTCACGGATGAAATCACCACAATTCACGTCATCAGACATGGAGAAACAAGCTGGAACGTTCTGAAAAAAGTCCAGGGGCATATTGATATTGCTCTAAATGATAAAGGCAGAGAGCAAGCCAAAGGGCTCATCAAAAAACTCGAAAAGGTCACATTCTCCCACTGCTACACTTCAGACCTCCTTCGTGCTACTGAAACAGCAGAAATCGCCCTCAACGGTAGTAAAGTCCCAACTGCAAAAGATCGCCGTCTTCGTGAACGTACATTCGGTAAGTGGGAAGGGAAATTCTACGATGATTATTACCAAGCCGGAGCTACACGTGGCGGGGAAGTGGAAACTGATGAATCGATGCGTGAAAGACTGGATGAGCTATTCAGGTATATCATCGATAATCACTCCAACCAAGAAATTCTTGTATCGACACACGGCGGTATAATCCGCAATCTTCTTGCTGTCATCATGGATAAAAATGTCGAAAAAATTCACGTCAAAAACACTGCCTACATCCGCATCTCTTATAAAAATTATACTTTTCATGTCGATGAAATGGATGGTGTAATCTTCGACTGCGATTGCGGTCACCATGGTTCATAAGGAATCGTTAAGAAATAAGTTATTCGTCGTCGAGACTTTTCTGTTACCGATTAGGTCGCCCGCAGGGCTTTGGATTAAAGCAAGAATTGCTTTTTTCACTAATAAAAATTACTTGAGCAACACTCACTAAGCAACAAAAGCAATTCTTGCTTTAATCCAAAGCCCTGCGGGCGACCTGTCCGGTAACGGGGAAGTTTTTACCATAAACTTTCTGATTACCATTCTTATTTTCCAACCAATTCTTCAACTTGTTTGGGTATAGGTAATCTCCTCAACTGGAGGAAAATCAATATTTTTCTTGTAAATAATCATGTAACGTTGTAACATTACAAGTTAACACACAATAAGGAGTTCAATTATGAATCAAGAACAGGAGGACGGTTGGTGGCGATTCTTACGCTTATGCTTAGAAGTCGACACACCGGAACTGTTAGACGAATTTTTCACCTTTTTCCTTACCAACGAGGAAAGGTGTGATTTAGCGTCACGATATCTTCTCGTGAAGGAGCTTATCTCAGGAGGAAAACCTCAGCGTCAGATTGCTGAGGACTTGGGAGTGAGTATCTCGAAAATTACGAGGGGATCGAATGCAATGAAACTTTTAGATAAAGAGACTAGGGAGTGGTTGAACGTTAGGATGACCTAACACAATCGAGTGCTCTCTGTCGATGATAGGGAGATATTCTCGATGAAAACAGTAAGTATACACGATGACAAGTCCAATCAGGTACTTGTCTACAAAGAGTTCGATATTGGGACTCTATCACCAATCGAAGCTTTTCTAGCTTTGTCGTTGATCACACCCCAACCTGTTATATTAGAAGCTGGGGTACCGTTGTCCGATGAGCCATACTTCTCTTACATAGGAATAGGGGAGTGTCGGCACTACGAGACACGTGCGGATCTAGATGTCGATCCATTTGATCAGCTAAGAACACATGTTGACAGCAGAACATGCTTCACTGCTCCGGTGTCCGTACCTTTAGCGGGAACGCTTCTTGGGTATGTGGCCTACGATGCTGCTCGCCATTCTTTGCGATTGTCGGAAACGAAGCTGTCTGATGTCCCTGCGATTCATCTTTTAGAGCATCACACAGCTGTGACTTTCGATCGCCATAAGAAAAAAGTCTATTTATCTGCGATTAGCAAAGACTACCAACAGGCCATAGGCTCGTTAGAAGAGGCCTACCAACTTCTTACAAAGAGTGCTCCTAATGATATTAAAGAGGTCAACAATAGTAACGGTTCTCCTTTAGTAGAAGTGGATATCTCTGATGAAAAGTTTGTCGAAATGGTCATCCAGGCAAAAGAATATATTCGGCTGGGCGACGCCTTTCAAATTGTTCTCTCACGAAAATTTCATAAAAAAGTGACTGCTTCACCTTTTTCCATCTATCGATCGATTCGTGAGCAGTGCCAGTCGCCTTACAAATTTTTCATCCAAACAGATGCATTTTCAATCTGTGGGGCATCTCCTGAGCGATTGGTTAAAATTAGTGACGGCATCATCGAAAATATGCCGATAGCGGGAACGCGTCCTCGTACCAACACTTCTGAAGATGCTATCATCGAACAAGAATTAATCGATGACGAAAAGGAACATGCAGAACATATGATGCTTGTTGACTTAGCCCGGAACGATATCGGCAGAGTTGCTGAACCCGGATCTGTTGAGGTCAAGGAACTAAAAAAAGTCTATCACTACTCCCATGTAATGCACTTGGTCAGCAGGGTTCGTGGTAACCTCAAAAAGGGTATATCACCAATCGATGCTCTCAAAGCGAGCTTCCCGGCAGGAACTCTATCCGGAGCACCAAAAATTCGGGCAATGGAAATCATAGACGAACTAGAACCGTCTTTAAGAGGTATATACGGTGGGGCTATCTGCTGTATCGACCACGCCAACCGTATCGATAGCTATATTGCCATCCGTATGGCAGTCATTAAAGATGGTGTTGCTACGATCCAAGCGGGTGCGGGTATCGTCATCGACTCAGATCCACAAAAAGAGGCTGACGAAACACGTCACAAAGTAAAAGCTATCCTCAATGCTATCGAAACGGCTCAGGAGGTTCTAGCATGATTGTCATCATCGATAACTACGATAGCTTCACATTCAATCTCTACCAAATCGTTGCCACGATGGTCGATGAGGTTAAAGTCATTAAAAATGATGAACTGACCGTGGACGAAATTAAACAGCTGAATCCTCATGCAATCATCATTTCACCGGGCCCAGGTCATCCTGATCAAGCAGGGATCTGTAAAGAGGTGGTGAGTAATCTGTCAAAGGATATCCCCATATTAGGAGTGTGTTTGGGACATCAGGCCATTGTGGCAGCATTAGGCGGAAAGGTTGTTTGCGCAGATAAAATCGTCCATGGGAAGCCTTCACTGATTTTCCACAAAGGAAACGAACTATTCGAGGGGCTTCCTATACCTTTCCAAGCTGCGCGATACCACTCTCTCGTCGTCGACGTAAAAGAACTACCGCTACAGTTTTCGGTTCTCGCTACTTGCACCGACGGGTATGTGATGGCTGTCAAACACAAAGACTTCCCTACATACGGACTGCAATTCCATCCGGAATCGATAATGACTCCTCAGGGTGTTTATATTATCAGACGATTTATTAACCTAATTAAAAACAGGGACAAACAACATGATCAACACTGCGCTTAACAAACTCATGCAACGACAAGACCTTGAAGCACAGGAAGTCGAGGGGATTGTCTCATCGAACATCAAAGAAACGGATGCTATAAAACTAGGTGCAGCCTTAGCTCTCCTACATGCCAAAGGCGAGACAGTTACTGAAATCGCGGCTCTCGTCGAAGTGTTAAAAAAACATATGATCAGAGTGAAAAACGTCCCGGGGCTTGTCGATATCGTCGGCACAGGAGGAGATCATGCTCACACAGTCAATTTGTCAACAGGAGCAAGTATCCTCGCATCGGCGTGTGGATTAAAGGTCGCAAAACATGGCAACCGTGCAGTTTCGAGTAAATGTGGATCTGCCGATGTTTTAGAGTATCTCGGTGTACCTCTCCTTTCGAATCCACAAGATGTTGAGAAAATGATCAGTCAATGTGGCTACGGATTTCTCTTTGCTCCCGCATTTCACCCTCTCCTCAAAGAGCTGGCGCCTATTCGAAAGAGCCTGGGAGTGCGCACATCTTTAAACTTAATAGGCCCGCTTGTCAATCCTGCAGATGTCGACCACTACATCTTGGGTGTTTACCGTGCGGATCTCATGCTGATGTACGCCAAATTACTGGCTAAGCTTGGCGTCAAGCGTTCGCTGGTCGTTCATGGTTACGGCACTGACGAGTTGACAACATTAGGACCTTCCAAAGCGTTTCTAGTTGATGAAGGAGAGATCACTGTCATGTCGATCCAACCATCTCGTTACGGGATGCAACATTGCACGTTGGAGGAGCTCAAGGGTGGTGACGCTGCCTTTAATGCAAACATTCTCGAAGGGGTGTTTTCTGGAGAACAAGGGCCGATTAGCGACACCATTGTTCTCAATGCAGCAGCAGCTCTCTTTTCCGTTGGTAAGGTAGCTTCTATCGATGAGGGTGTGAAATTCGCACAAGAGATACAGCGTTCTGGAAAAGCCATGAAACATTTGGAAACGATTAAGTAAGGAGCTAGCTATGTCCTACCTCGATAATATTATTATTAGGAAACAAGAGGAGCTACAACGACGCCCGCGACGCAAACGTTTAAGCCATATATTAAAAAATTCCCCGTTTACCGTCATCGCAGAAATCAAAAGGGGCTCTCCTTCAAAAGGGAAGCTTGCAACAATCGAATCGCCGGCAGTCTTAGCGCAACAATATGTCGCGGGTGGTGCGGGTGCGATTTCTGTTCTCACAGACAGCGAGTTCTATGCTTCTCTCAACGACCTCCAAAAAGTTACTGAAGCGATTCCTGAAATGCCGATCATCCGAAAAGATTTCGTGATCGATCCATTACAGATCGCAGAAGCAGCAGCTGCAGGAGCGTCGACAATTTTACTCATTGTCAAAATTCTAGGGTCTCGAACAAAAGACATGATTAATCTCGCAATATCACTAGGTCTCGATGCTCTTGTAGAAGTCCATGACGAACAAGAATTACAAGTTGCCATCGATGCAGGAGCCCAGATTGTCGGTGTTAATAATAGAGACCTCACCATATTCACCGTCGATCTCTCCGTTTCAGAAAGATTGGCAACACTGATCCCCGAAGGTATTTTCAAGGTCTCGGAATCAGGTATCCATACAATAGAAGACATTCGACGCCTTAAAGCATGCGGATACGACGCAGTGCTGATCGGCGAGTCCATTGTAACCGCTGACAGTCCGGAACAGAAAATACAGGAGCTCCTATCATGACTCTCATAAAAATTTGCGGAGTAAAAACTGCTGAAGATGGATTTTTTGCTGCAAAATCTAGTGCCGACTTCGTGGGGATCGTCATGCATGTTCCCTCAAAACGCTATGTCAAACCCAGCAGAGCGCAAACGATAGCCAAAGCCATTCGTGAGGGGGGAGCTACACCGGTAGCTGTGTTTTTTGATGAAGCAAAAGACCAGATATTAGACGCTGTCGCCAACACAGGCATCACCACCATACAA
>JAJFMC010000295.1 GCA_021772365.1 Chlamydiota bacterium | reverse complement strand
TCAATTTGGAGACAAAATTGGCAGGAAATAAAAGGGCTAAAAACAGGTCTCTTTTTAAAGTTAGTGCCATCCCAGCTTGGCGCCCTGTGAAACGTGCTTCAAAATTTGACATTTTTTCGTTATGCCACTAATATCTAGTTCACCTCCTAATCTTCCATTTATTCAAAACTGAAGGGCACATATATGTTGAGAAGCATGACGGCATATGTATACAAATCTATAGCGACATCTATTGGCCAACTGACCATCGAATTACAATCCCTCAATCGGAAATATCTCGATGTTACCACTTATTTGCAGAAAGAGCTGTCGCGTTATGAAAACGATTTCAAGAAACTGATTGGCAGTCAAATAGCACGGGGACAGGTGAATGTTCGTGTTTCGTTGAAATGCCATGAGTTCTCTACAGTGAAAGTCACTCCAAATCTGTCTTTAGCACGACAGCTGAAAGATGCTTGGGAGAAAATTGCCGGTGAAATTGGTCTTGATAACAACCAATTTGATATCAATCTTCTAAAAGGTGAAGCAGGGATTTTGACATTTGAGGACTCTTTGGGTGAAAATAAGAGTATCAAAACAGAAATTCTTAGCGCTCTACAGCTGACAATTCAAGAACTGATTTCCTTAAAAGAGCAGGAAGGAAGCATGCTCTTAAAGGATGTGGAGGGTAGAGTTAGCCAATTGTCAAGTTGGATCGAGGAGATTAGTGATAAATCTGGCGGTGCAGTTAACCGTTACCGTCAAAAGATTGTAGAAAGACTAGAACAGGTGCTGCCCGGTTCGGTGGAAAATGAAGAACGTATTCTCCGTGAAGTCTGTCTGTTTGCCGACCGCGTGGATATCGCTGAAGAAATCACCCGCTTTCGCTCGCACATTCATCTTTTGAAAAAAGTAATAGCATCAGATGAGACAGCTTCAGGGAAAAAACTTGAATTCATTTTACAGGAGATGCTTAGAGAGGCGAATACCATCGGATCCAAAGCTTCTGATGTAGAACTATCGCACTTGGTGGTAGATATAAAGAGTGAATTAGAGAAAATCAGAGAACAGATGCAAAATATTGAGTGATATGACATTAAAACTACTAGGGAACTCTAGAAGAGGTCTCATTTTTATTGTAAGTGCACCCGCGGGTACTGGAAAAACAACACTTATTGACATGCTTAAAAAAGAGTTTGATTGTGTTATTCAAAGTGTTTCTTTTACGACACGGCAGCCCCGAGAAAATGAAATCGATGGCGTCCATTACAACTTCATCAGCGAAGAAGAGTTTAAAAATAGTATTAAAGAAGGCGAGTTCCTAGAATATGTCAACTTGTTCAACAACTATTATGGTACCTCAAAAAAATGGTTAGAAGAGCAGGTTGATAATGGGAAATATGTCGTCCTCGTCATCGACACGCAGGGAGCTCAAACTGTCAGGAAGAAAATCCCACACACCTCCATATTCATTATGCCTCCATCACTAACAGAATTACGCAGAAGAATTACTGACCGTCAAACTGAAAACGTAAAATCTATCGAGCAAAGGCTAGACCATGCTCAAACGGAAATTGAAACGAGTACCTCTTACGACTATATAATTGTTAATGATAATCTGAAAACTGCCTACGAAGTTCTTCGAAGTGTTTTTATAGCAGAAGAACATAAAGTGAATCACCACAAAATATTGTAGGTATGCCTAAACAAGATCAAGATTTGGTAAAGAGAAAGCTCTCGCGATTGAACGACTATAAGTTGCATAATATTAAACAGTATAAGGTGACTTATGATCGTTCACCCCAGAGGCTTCCTCAAAGTAAAAATCTCAAATCTTGAACTTGTTTGGGTATACATTGAGTATAACTGTCTCGTATGGTATAATACTGTAGTAAGATGATAAAGGAGAATTTAATGGCTCAAAAAGAATATTTAACAATCGAATCCTTCCATAAAAAATTTAAAAGTCAATTTGACCTCGTTAACCACGCCATCGGACTAGCGGTAAATCTTATCACAACAGGTAGGGCGCCACGTGTTAAAATAAAAAGTCAAAACCCTGCAGCTCAGGTTTTAGCAGAAATTCGCGAAGGTAAAGATAGCTACACTAATATCGACTCTGACAATGCTGAAGAAAAGAAAGATTTCGGAGCTTTTAAAACTAACGATATTGAAGAGTAACTCTCTAGATTTGGGGTTTTAGTTTTGAAAGAAGTCTTGGATTAAACGATACCATAAAAGAAGAACGTGATGCCTGTTGATCGATCACTTCTAGATGTTACCGAAGAAAATGTTTTACTGTTTTCTTTCTTGATATTAGGAGTGTTTTTTAGCTTATTTCTTATAGCGCTCTTCACTTATCGCCTTCAGAATCAAAAACGCTCGGTCTCTCCCTATTCTGGTAGGCCCATGCGAAGGGGTGAAGAAGTCCCTTTAAGTAGTGTAGAAATGATCATGAAATTTTTATACTACGAAATCCACTCCTATGAAAATAGAGTCTTTCCTATGAAAAGAGCAATGGTTTGTCGGGAGACGGGACGGATTTTCCCCAATTCTATCTCATGGTGGGGATTTCACCACATAGACTGGACATTTCTAAAAAAGCGTTATCCTGGGGTGTATGTTTCTTGGGGGAGTTTGACGAAAGAACAGCAACAAGATGTTAAGTTATTTCATGAATCGCTAGAAGACTTTCAAACGGAAGAGTCCTGTTCAGAAACATTGCCGCAAAATGTGACTAGAAAGTACTCTTTCCTCAAGCCTGGGCCATTATATGTGGACCTTAATAGCTATGTGCTTATCGGTTGGAAATGCGTCCCTGACACAATGTTTGAAGTGTTGGTTGTCCAAAAGCCAAGTCCTACTGCACAGTCAATTGATCGCATCATTACGAAAAAGGAAAGAAAATGACGACCGAAAATGGAAAAGTATTGATTACATCAGCTCTACCCTATGCTAATGGACCACTACATTTCGGGCATATTGCCGGGGCATATTTGCCTGGTGACTGTTACGCACGATTTCAGAGATTGATGAAGAGCGATGTGTTGTATGTCTGTGGTTCTGATGAGTATGGTGTGGCTATAACGATGAGTGCTGAAGCTGCGGGGCGTACGCCTAAAGAGCATGTCGATATTTTTCATAAGGTAAATAAAGGTTTTTTTGAGCAGTTGAACATTTCTTTTGATCACTATTCTAGGACAACGTGTGAAGATCATGAAGCTCCCGTCTATGATTTTTTCAAAGACTTGCTGGAAAATGGGCATATTGAGGAGAACACCAAAGATCACCTTTACTCTGAAGATGATCAGTGTTTTCTTGCCGATCGATACGTTGTAGGTACATGTCCTCAGTGCGGTTACGAAGGGGCACGTGGTGACGAATGCCAGAAGTGTGGCACGAGCTATGAGGCTACAGATTTGAGGAACCCCCGGTCGAAACAGACTAATGCGCCACTAATCCTTAAACCGACGAAGCATTGGTTTCTTTTACTGGATAAGTTTAAAGATCAATTGAATGAATGGTTAGACCAAAAAAATTGGAAGCCTAATGTGACCAATTTTGTGAGGTCATATATTAAAGGGTTGCGGCCTCGAGCGATTACTCGTGACTCAAGCTGGGGGTTGCCGGTTCCGCTACCTAATGCTGAAGGGAAGGTGTTATATGTGTGGTTTGACGCCCCGATCGGCTATATTTCCTCTTCTATTGAGTGGGCGAAAAAGCAAGGTGATGATGAGCTTTGGAAACGGTACTGGTGTGATCCCAGCACCAAGCTAGTGAATTTTATAGGTAAAGATAACATTCCTTTTCACGCAGCGATTTTTCCAGCAATGGTGATGGGGCAAAATCAACCTTACAAGCTTGTCGATGAGCTTCCTGCTAATGAGTTTTACAACTTGGAAGGCAGGCAGTTTAGTAAATCGGAAGGGTGGTATATCGATCTAGAGGACTTTTTCACGAAATATAGCACCGATCAAATTCGTTATACCATTGCAGCTAATGCTCCTGAAACTCAGGATTCGGAATTTACTTGGAAAGATTTTCAGTCACGCTGTAACGCAGAACTTTTAGGGAAGTATGGCAACCTAGTGAACCGTATACTGGTTTTTGCACATAAACAGTGTGGCGGTGTCGTTCCTCAAAAAGGTGAGCTTGAGCCTGTAGATAAAGAATTTATACAGAAAATGTCTACACTTACAGATGAGATAGCTCAGAGTTACGAGACTTTTAGGCTTAGGAAGGCTAGTCATTTGGTTATGGAGCTTGCACAAGCCGGAAATGTATATTTCAATGAGAAACATCCATGGAAAGACGCAAAAGATCCTGCCACTGTCCAAAGAATGGAAACAACGATTGCTTGTTGTTTGGAATGTTTAAAACTACTTGCTCTAACCTCGCTTCCCATTATCCCCACCACTGCTGAAAAGCTTTGGGGGTATTTAGGGATGTCGGAAGGTCTATTGCATAAGGGGTGGAATGAAATTATTTCTATGGAGTTCCCTGTCGATCAAGCATTGTCTAAACCAGAAATTCTTTTTAGGAAGATTGAAGATGCCGAAATCAACGAAGAGCGAAAACATCTAGAACAACTATCTGAAAAGGCACAAGCTGATAAACCCGTGAAAATCCACCCCTTGAAAAATGAGGTGGAGTATGAAGACTTTCAAAAATTGGATTTAAGAGTGGGGAAAGTTATCGCTTCCGAGAAAGTGCCGAAAAGTAAAAAATTATTAAAACTCACTGTTGATCTGGGGTTAGAAAAGCGTACGATTCTATCGGGGATTGGACACTACTATGAACCCGATGCTCTTGTAGGACGCCGGGTCGTCGTTGTGGCAAATCTTAAGCCGGCTACGATTATGGGGATACAGAGTGAGGGGATGTTACTAACTGCTGAAGGGAAAAATCGTATCGATATTTTAGATGCAGAAGAGGTTCCTATTGGTACTGTCGTTAGGTAGTGAGTAGAGTCGTACTCATTTTTCTTGAGATATATCGATTCAATATGTTATGATTCCATTTTAAAAACTTAGTGGAGAATGAAATGTCTAGGAAATGCCAAGTCACAGGAAAAAAGCCGGTTCGTGGTTATAAGTATTCGATTCGTGGAATTGCTAAGAAACAGAAAGGTATCGGTCTTAAAATTACCGGTAAGACAAAGAGACGTCATAGTCCAAATCTTTTTAAAAAGCGCCTTTGGCTTGCTGAAGAAAATCGCTTCATTAGCCTTAAGCTAAGTGCTGCAGCTCTACGAACAATCGATAAAAAAGGCCTTTCAGCCGTCGTTCGTGAAATGAAAGCAAGAGGCGATAAAATTTAATTAAAACAAAATTTTATTCGAGTTAACTGATATGATTTCTTGTTAACTCGCTTTTTTTTCTCCTGATTCAAAAAAATACTGTACGGTGAAGTCCTCGCTAAGTCGATTTTTGTGTGCTATATGACTTGTTTTGAGTATACAATTGAGGGAATTGCAAAAATAGTTGAAGCGGTTTTCTAGAGATTTTTTTGGCTCGCAAGGGGCGGAGTTCGCAGCCAACCATGCGCTGTTTGCAAGAACGAGCACGAAGCGAGGCGGAAAAAGGCCTAGAAAACAGCCCAAATATTTATGCAATTCCCTCCATTATGAAAACAATTTAAAGGTTTGCTGTATGGATGATAAATTAAAAATTATTTTGTGCGCGTTCGTGTTGACTTTATCCGCATGCTCCCCCTCGTCTAATGAAGACTTCAGAGAGGTTGGCCGTTCTATCAATAGGTCTCTAATTAAAGAACTCCAAGGGATTCACACACATGACGACCTACTTAATAAACTTCCTAGGCTAGAAAAACAGTTTAACAGGCTCTCTGATGTTATGATTTCCGCTAAGAAATTTCAAGCTATGCAGAGTGGTTCTACATACCTTCCTTTAAGTAAGGAAGATCATCAAATTAGCGATCAGCTAAGATTGGAACTTAATAGAATATTTCTCATCTCTAGAGGTAAAGAAATGATTGAGAAGGCCCAGCAACAGGCGCTAGATAAACTTGACCGATTTGAACAGGGCTCTACGAAGACGCCGACTGCCACCTCAAACCGCACCTAAAACTTCTTTGAGCTTTATTATGTATACATCCTAACGGGGCGACAAAAAGTTAGGTTGGAAAGTGTTTGTTCAGGTGTCCCTCGAAATGACTTCGCTTTTCATCTAAATGATTGTTATCCGTTAATTCGTCAACGTGAACGGGAACAGCGGTCATATACCCACGCTTCAACCACGTGATATCGCTGTCTTCTTTTTCTTCAAAATGTTGGAGTTTTGCCCCCATCCAGTAGTATGAATGACCTTCAGCTGGATGGTAGCGCTCATCAGGAGCTTCACCCCATAACTCTTTGCCTTGGCGGGTCATTTTAAACCCTTTGATTCCGTTCTCAGTGTCCTCAGGAAAGTTGACGTTAAGAAGCGTCCCTTTAGGTAGTGGGTGATCTGCTATATAATCAATAATTTTTGGAATATATTGTTCAACTGATTTGAAATGTGGAGTTTGATAAGCTCTGTGAGAAAAAGCTATCCCAGGTATTCCTTGCAAAATTCCTTCAATCACACCACCGACTGTGCCGCTATATAAAAGGTTTCGTCCGGCGTTAGATCCACGGTTGATTCCTGATACGATGAGATCGGGAGGAGAATCCATCAACACACTCAAAGCCATCTTGACACAATCCGCTGGTGTTCCCGTCACACACCACGCCTCTGTTTCTTTGGGCCAGTCAATTCTGTGGATTTGTAGTGGGTTTCGTACTGTGATAGAGAGACCTACTGCTGATTGCTCTGCTGCTGGTGCGATGATAGTGACGTCAACTTCTTCATGTAAGGCTTGCCACAGGTGTTTGATCCCCGGGGCGTGTATTCCGTCGTCATTAGTGATAAGTACACGTAGTTTTTTGGTCATTTTTTTGATCCCAATTTGAAATTCCCATAGAGGAAAAGGTGATTTTATCTTTAAAAATGGCTTCATGTCAAGTTGTATATTAATTAACATTAGCTGTATTAAATAAATTATTTATTGTTTTTCCTCTTGTTAATTAGTATAATAATAGTGGGGTCTTGCAGTTCTTAATGTATTTCCTGGGTAATATATTAATTAAGATGCTCTAAAGGTGGCTTATGACTATTGATAGAGATGACAACAAATTGACAGAATCAAGTCAAGATGTAGGTGGATTTTATTATAAGTCTTCCGATAAACCATCTTATCCATCAATTCTCGACCGTTTCGTCAAAAGGATCCAACAAACTTTCCAATATTGGAATGTTGAGGAAACGAAAGGTTTATCTGGAAGGGCACAAGCCGTTATTCCTAGGATTAATGTATTACTCGACCAGCTCAAGAATATTGATGAAACTTCAGGAGACCGTTATTTATATAATAAATATATTGCTATTCCGTTAATACGCGAGGGTACTAAACTTAGAGAAGAGATCATCACCTCAGGTGAGCCGATCAGTCATCAACTAACATCTCAATACATTCTTTGGATAGACCGCTCATACAGATGGGTAGATCGATTTTTCAAGCTCGATAGTTCAAAGCTCAATCAAGCTGTAATGGATTATATCATTAAAGACTCGCGGGGGCGCGTGGATAAAGACTTGCACCTGGTGAGTGACTACATAGAGCAGCAGCTAGAAAACTTAGATATAGGTGATGAACTTATTCAGGAGGTTAATAATACCATCGAACAGCAACTAGACCCCGTTTTAGGCGCGATGAAATCTATTGAAGAAACTCACCCAAATAGTAAAGATCCTGACCGAGTGCATCTCTGGCGAGAGAACTTG
Source organism: Chlamydiota bacterium (assembly GCA_021772365.1). Classification (GTDB taxonomy): domain Bacteria; phylum Chlamydiota; class Chlamydiia; order Chlamydiales; family Criblamydiaceae; genus JAJFMC01. The sequence continues at coordinate 380 of JAJFMC010000295.1, read as the reverse complement.
CATATGTTACGACAAAAGTTTTTTGACCAGTGTTTAGAGATTGTCGACAGTGTCATTGAGATCAAAACTCCAAAAAGAAAAAGTCCTGAGAAAAATAAACATTTGATCGCAGCTTTGGAAAGTATTCTTTCTCTTGAAGATTCTATTAAAGAGTTCTTCCAAAATAGCGAGGGTAGTGAATCTGATGTTGCCAGAAAGCACGTTAAACGTAAGGTCGTTGCTTTTTATCAACAAGCCCATAAAATTAGCTTAGATATACGGTTGTCTCAGGAGTTATTTGATCGCGTGCAGCAAATGATGAGTAGTTTAACAAGGTATTATGATCGTGAATGAAGAATTGGTCGTGCCCGTGCCCGACAATCACATGGTGTACACTAACT
>JAJFMC010000294.1 GCA_021772365.1 Chlamydiota bacterium | reverse complement strand
TCGTTATTTTTCATCTTTGCCTCTTCGATAGGTCATTTTAGGACCTAATTATAAAGAAAATAGGGGATTTCTATCACTCATAAAGTAGGCCGTAAAAAATTATGTTTAAATATTTGAAAATATTTTTATATAACAAAGATTTGTAGACGATTCATTTTAAGGAGTTATTCAATGAAATATATCTACGAGTTTATTGGAACATTTTTTTTAGTGTTGACAATAGGCATGACTGTACTGGAACCCCATAGTGCCAAAGACTTCGCTCCTATTGCTATTGGTTCTGTTCTTGCTGTTATGGTCTATGCCGGAGCACATATTTCCGGGGCACATTACAATCCAGCTGTTTCTTTTGCGATCTTCTTACGAGGAAAACTCAATTTCAAAGACTTAATCGTCTACTGGATATTTCAACTAGCAGCAGCAGTAGCTGCGGCATATCTGACAATGTATTTGAAAGATGATCCACTGATGCAAGGACAAAACCTCGATCCATCACGGTCATTAATCGTCGAGTTTATCTTTACATTTGCTCTTAGCTACGTCGTATTAAATGTAGCTACAGCAAAAGAAACCGAAGGAAATTGTTACTTTGGATTAGCCATTGGATTTACTGTTATGGGTGGAGCCTTTGCTGTAGGGACGATTTCTGGAGCTGCATTTAACCCTGCTGTTGCATTGGGAATGTCCATACTGAAACTCAGCTTATGGTCGGATTTATGGATTTATATCACTGCGACCTTCGTAGGTGCCGCTGTAGCTGTTGGTGTGTTTAAAGCCTCTCACCAAGAATAGTCTCGAAAAACATCACGCTAAGCTAATGATATCGACGATTTTTTCATCTTCATATTGATCGATAGTGATTGAAACTTTTGAAAAGAAATCGTGCAGATCTTGTAGGCAATTCTCTGTGTCTTTAATTTCAGATACTTTGATACACCTTACAAGATATTTGATGGCGAATGTAATGATGCCTTGATATTCAATCTGGTACTCACAAATACCTGATTGGAAGGTCATAGCCAGAAGTTTAATGTGACTAGAGGTAGGCTGTAAATCTCCCGACTGAGAGATGTAGGACTCATGCAAACAGGCCCAAGCTTCCATGGTATTTTTCAAAGAAGCGGTTGATGGAAATAAATCGTTACGATGGACCCTCATGAAAATATTTGGCAGACAAGTTAAAAATGGTTTCATCGTTTCAAAATTCTTATTCTCAGAAAAATCAGAGCATGCATTAATAGCCGAAGCCATCATTTGTAAAACCAAATGTTGATTACAATTTTGGTGTTGTTCATCTTTTCCGGTACCAAGAACCAGACCATTTGGAAAAAGTATTTGGCTAAGTCTTTCGAAACATGAAGTTCCATTTTCATCAAGAAACGGTTTTTTATCGAGGTATTTGCATAAGCGGTTAAAAAATTTAAGGCGTTGTTTGGGTTTTTTTTCGAATAGTGATTTTACATTAGGTTTAAGAATTTCGAGAGCCTGGTACAATGATGCTTCGGTATTAATCCGAAGTAGTTTATGCAAAACTTCACTGATATCCATAAAAAAATTAGGTTGATTAGAAAACTGTGCTGTTGCTTCGGGGTTGATATATGTAAGAGCAGAAATCGTTAGGACAGAGTTTTTGAACATTCCAAAATTATGACCTTCCACAAAAAGTGCATTGCATAAGGTTTTATAACCCTTAAGAAGCTTGAAGGATCGCATAGGAAGTTCAGAGTTAAAAAACAGTCCCAAAACTTCTTGTCCATCTTTGTCGAGGCAATGTTTTGGATAGTTTTTTAACAAAGAAAAAAGCGACTCATATGACAAATTTAGGATAAACTCTGTTGTTTCCAAAGATACTGGATTATATTCCAACGCAGTTTTTGAAAGGAGGACAAGGGAATAGGAATAGTTAAAGTGAAAGCTTTTAGCAGGAATATTCTTATTTGAAGGAGGAACTTGGAGCGGAAAGACCGTATTAGGATTATCAAAACTAACATCCCCCGACTTCCAACGCACAGGTATCTCTGAGAGACTATCCGTTTTGTAAGATGTTTTGGTCATGTTTTGAAAATAGCAGCGAAGAGATAGTACTGCGATTTTTCTTGTTTCCGGAAATTCAGAAAGGTTGATGACGGTTTTGAAAAACGCCCTCACACAATTATAGTGTTTGTTTGAAGCGATGAGAAGGTGGCTTTTGGATAAAAAGATTCCTAAGGCACTCTGACAATGTTTTGCGTACTTCTTTCGAGGATGTTCACATGACTCAAACAGTGTAAAAAATAAATGCTCTAGAATGTCTTCATACTTCTGCTTTGGGAGAATTGCTCTTAGCTTTTCTTGGTCGAGCATATGAGCTGCCCCAAAAAAAAATTCATCGGAAATCATCTTTTTAAGAAGAAGGAATAATGGTTGAGTCACCGATTTATAAATGGGCACTGATGGTGCTGATGGATTGGTCAGGAACTCTAAAATATTTAGACTATGTTCATAGCAATTTCTATGATTGACCTGTATTAAAGCTTTTAGAACGACATCAAGTCGATATTTGTGAGGAGCCCTTTCGAGTAATTTGGTGGTGCAGTATTTAAAGAGCTTCATTACCTCATCAATATTTTCTTTGTCATAATGTGAAAGATTTTGAACGAGAAAGTGGTATAAGCTATACAATTTTTTCTCTTGTACACCTAATTTTTCCCGATAAATCATATTCCACAGACAAATCCACAAATTCTCGTAAATAGCAATATTTTTACAATTTGCTAGTTGTTCTATAAGATTGGCGTCAAATCGATCAATCAAATCCCAACGTGTAAACTGATCTTCTGTAAATAAGGCTCGGGAAGAAATAATTTTTATAACCTGGTGTTCGCTTTTTTCATTGAGAGGTAATTTTATAGTACTTAAAACAGCGTTTGAAATGAGTGTGAATAATTCAAATGACTGATCTCTAGATAATCGGCCATCGAAAGCTGTGGAGAAAATATCATCTTCATCACTCATTATTAAACTTGCAGTTTGTGGTTTAGCACTAACGATGCAAAGAACAACTTGGAAGTAGCACTGAGCTTTATTATCCTGATCACTATTAAGAAGCTCTTGTTTCACGATAGTTTCTTTAAAAACATCCCAAACTTGTATTTTTAACGTACGATGTTTTGAGTTAGCAATATCCTTAATTAACTTCGTCCAGAGCATTTGATGTTCATCGGTATGGTAAATCGCAAGTAATTGAAGTTTTGAGAATAACGCTTCGAATCCATTATATTCTTCAGCATAATGATTTAGGATTAATTGACTAAATGGTTGTGCTATCGTGTAGTCATCTATGACTTTTGAAACGGACAGTAAGATATCCGTTGCACTGCGATATTTTCCACTATTGATCAGCCTTTCGATTAATTTAAGAGAATAGTCAATTGAGCATTTTGACTCTAAAAGGAGTTGTGAGTGAAGTTCTATTGAATAATCA
>JAJFMC010000293.1 GCA_021772365.1 Chlamydiota bacterium | reverse complement strand
ATGGTCGCCGCGTTCACGGTGGTAGGCGGCGATCATCTGCACGCCTGTATATTCTCCTTGTGCCCCTGCATTGGGAGTGAGGGTGCCGTGGGTCATGCCACTGACCTCACAGAGTTTTTGGATCAATCCATGCATAATTGCTAGGTTACCTTGAACAAGCTCTTCAGGCGCGAGAGGGTGCGTATGGGTGAATGCTTTCATGGCCGCGCATTGTTCGTTGACACGTGGATTGAGTTTCATCGTACAGCTTCCCAATGGATAAAATGTCGTGTCGATCCCCATGTTTCTATGGGCGAGCCTGCTGTAGTGTCGTGTGATATCTAACTCTGCCACTTCGGGAAGGGGAATAGAGCTTTTTCTCAAGTATTTTTCCGGAGGAGTGAACTCTTCGAAAGCAAGATCGCTTTTCGGTAAACTATATGCTTTTTGTTTTTTTTGTGATTTTTTGAAAATGGTTTGACTGTCGTGATATTCCATGTGACTACCTACTTTTTTTAATGACTGTTTACAAGAGAGCCTTTGACCATGGCAGCTTCCATGACGGAGACATATTTATCGATTTGAGACTTGTTCTTAGTCTCCGTAACAGCAACAAGTAAGCTGTTGCGGTACTGTGGATAGTACTTTTCTAGAGATATCCCAGGCACGATATCATGCTTCGCGAAATGTCTCTCTACTTCATGGATTGGGCAATCCGGCTGTATCGTAAACTCATTGAGGTGAGGTGCCGAACTGAGAATCTTTACCTGAGGAATGACTTCTAAACAGTTTTTCAGATAACAGGCACGTTGGTAGTTTGTTAAAGCGAGTTCCTTTAGCCCTTCAGGGCCATACCACAAGGTCGACACAAGTGAAGACAGAGCACACAACGACTGGTTAGTGCAAATGTTCGAAGTCGCTTTCTCCCGCCTGATGTGTTGTTCTCGTGCTTGTAGAGTCAGTACATACCCGCGTTTTCCTTTCGTGTCGACGGTTTCACCGACGATGCGACCTGGCATCTGCCTGACATACTTCTCACGACAAGAAATGTACCCAGCATAGGGCCCACCGTACTGCATGGGTATTCCTAAAGGCTGACACTCGCCAATGGCTATGTCCGCTCCTAGTTCTTCTGCAGACTGATAGAGACCGTAGACGATGGGATTGGCACATAGGATATTCAACGCCTCTACGGCTGAGCTTTTTTCGAAAATAGATCGTATATCGTCGATAGTACCTAAAAAATTAGGGTACTGTACCATCAACGCTGCTGTATGTTCATCGAGATGCTCGCTAATAAAACACTCATCTAAAAGACCTTCCTCGGTTAGGGGAATCTCTACAACTTCTGCATCTTGGTTCGTTAGATATTGATCGACAACAGAACGGTAGAGGGGGTTGAGTGATCCGGCGATAAGGAGCTTTGTTTTTTTCTTCTGGCAGCGTAAAGCCATGAGTACTGCTTCGGCACAGGCCGATGCACCGTCATATAACGAAGCGTTTGCTATATCTAAGCCTGTCAAAGCACAAACCATTGACTGAAACTCGAAAGTAATCTGTAACATCCCTTGCGATGCCTCGGCCTGATAGGGGGTATAGGCTGTCAAAAATTCAGACTTCTGGCAAATAGCATGAGTAAAGGCAGGAACGTGATGCTCATACGAGCCACCACCTAGATAAGAGTCGATGTCTAAGGTGCGATTTTTCCTCGCCAATGACTCCATTTTCTGGATCCCCTCGAATTCCGAAAGTCCATCATCCTGTTCAGGGCGTTTGAGTAGAAGCTCCTTGGGAATATCGGAAAATAACTCGTCAATAGAAGAAACACCTATTTCTCTCAACATTGCTTCGACTTGGGGTTCCTTATTTCCTGTGAAATCCATATTAATCATTCCTCTAAACTTTTTAGGGTAAAAACGAGCATACATGAAACGAAAATTCGGTCCAATAAAGACTTTCTATCCGATTTACTCGAACTTTAAAACAAATTAAAACCTTAACTAATTCTTTGTAAACAGTTTAATTTATCTATGTTGATAGTATTGCCAAAACCGAGTATAATTATGTATAGGATATCGTTTCTTAGTGATTTGCCTCGTTTGATGTTTAAGTACCTGATTGAAAGGGATTTATCGGGTTCCTCAAATGAAGAAGGGAGTTTTATGATGAAGGTTACTGCCCTTATTAGAAGGGTCCTTATCTTGATCGTTTTCATAAGTTCTTCTGTTACCGCAGAAGACAAGGGTATGTTACACCCTGAAGATGTCAAAAAGGTGATGACTCAGATCTTCGATCAACATGTTCAGAAAAAAGAAATAACCGCGGAAATTATCAGAAATTCTTTTAGGGTCTACATCGATCAATTCGATTCTGATGGTGTCTATCTTCTTGAAAGTGAGGTTCGTTCATTTACCGAACTCAACAAAAACGATACCAGAAGGATTTTACGTCAATACCAACGAAACGATTTTTCATCGTATAAGCGATTAAATACTGTTATTCAAATGGCCATAAAAAGAGCTCGCGATTATCGTCAGGCTCTTATTCGTTCTCAAGAATCCTTTATCACACAAAGTAATATCAACACGGAATATAACGAACAACTAAACTACAAAGGGTTTGCGAGAAATATAGCCGAGCTGAAACAGCGTCAAAAGCGACAGATGCAAGAGTTTATCAATATGGAAGTAGCTCGTTTCGGTGGCGGGGTGATGAAAAATAAAGAGGTCAAAGTACGCCAGGTGTATGACTCCTCTATGCGAGAGCATGAACGAAAGTATCTATTCACAGATGCTAACGAACACTTTTTAACATCGAACGAAAGTGAAAATCTTTTCTATATGCATATCATCAAGGCATTGGCAAAGAGCTTGGATGCGCACACCTCTTTTTTTAATGAGTCGGAAGCTTACGATATGCGTGTGCGACTGGAAAAAGGATTTGATGGATTGGGCATCGTTCTAAATAAGGATATTTTTGGATATCGTATCGTTAAACTTGTCCCAGGAAGCCCAGCGGATAAAAATAGTCGAATCAAAAGTGGTGATTACCTCATTAGAGTAAATGGGAAAATGATCGAAGATCGACCTTTAGCAGGCGTGATGAAAATGTTGCGTGGAAAAAAAGGGACACTCGTTTCCCTACAGTTTAAAAGAGATGGAGGGGAAGGTGAAGATCAACGTGTTAGCCATTTTACTGTACTCCTGAAGAGAGAACCTATCGTGATCGAAGAGGGTAGGGTGGAAACGAGCTCTATGAAATTTGGCGATGGCATAATCGGAACCGTCAAACTGCACTCATTTTATCAAGGAAGTAATGGGATTTCAAGTGAACAAGATGTCCGAAAGGCTATCAAACAGCTGGAAAGTGCAGGGCGCTTAAGAGGTCTTGTCCTCGATTTAAGAGAGAATAGCGGAGGATTCCTCACTCAAGCTGTTAAAGTTGCTGGTCTCTTCATCACAAACGGTGTCATCGTCGTATCACAATACTCCAGCGGTGAAAAACGCTACTACCGGGACATGGACGGAAAAGTTTCTTACGAAGGGCCGCTCATTGTACTTACCTCGAGAGCTACTGCGTCAGCCGCAGAAATTGTCGCACAAGCACTACAGGATTATGGTGTGGCTTTAGTTGTTGGTGATGAACAAACCTACGGTAAAGGCACGATTCAAAGTCAAACTGTGACTGACGATAACAGGGGAGGGTCCTACTTTAAAGTGACGGTTGGTAAATACTACACCGTTTCTGGGAAAACTCCACAGGTCGAGGGAGTTAAAGCTGATCTCGTTGTTCCCAGCCCCTATAGCCTCGAACAAATCGGTGAAGAATACCTCGAGTATCCCCTTAACAAAGATACTATTCCCGATTCCTATGATGATACCCTAAGCGATATTGACCCGGGATTACGCCCTTGGTACCTCAGATACTACATGCCCACCCTCCAACAGAGAAGTCAAATGTGGAGAGGATTCCTCCCCTTGCTTAAACACAATAGCCAAAATCGACTTTCACACAGTAATAACTATGATGAATATCTCGAAAAAGCAAGGTTCGATGATGATCATGAATACAGCGGGGATGAAATTGCAGACCTTTATGGCGATCAAGATCCACAGCTGCGTGAAGCTGTGAATATTGTAAAAGATATGATTATATTAGAGTCAAAGGCTCAAAGTAACCAAAGAATTGGTGTAACAGATATTTATCTCCTCTCGGATTAGAATGTCTTTAAATGGTTGATGGTTAGTGCTGTGATGTCTGTTATTGAATGATTAATACTAAGTATAAGCGACACAAGTTGAAGTTTCTCATTGCGAAAAAACACCTGATTTCTTATTGTATTCTTTCAGTTTGGCCAGATAGCTCAGTTGGTAGAGCAGAGGACTGAAAATCCTTGTGTCGCTGGTTCGATTCCAGTTCTGGCCAACCTTTCTCATTCTTTTTAAATAATTTAAAAAAACCTATTAAATTACTGTGTTCGCACAATATTCAGCCGCTGGAAGGTAAATGATTATAACACATTCTTTTGTCAAATTATTGACGCATGTTACCCAACAGTCCCTATGCCGTTTTTCAACAAAACGCACCTCGTCAAACCTCGCAGTTCTCATCTTAGGAAATAGCAACATCGGCAACTATATCGCTGAAACAAGTATTGAAAAAGGGCATAAGGTACTGGTTACTACACGTAGTCCTGTTGACAATAACAAACAACAGCCCATCAAATATATCCATACCCCTGTAGCTGCCCAAAAGAATCGTTATTTCTGGCAATGTGTTGCTGAGCATTATCTAGGTGATAACAAAAAAATTTTGATTATTAACACAATCGGGGGCTCAGTAGCAGCTCCTGGTCAGACAATGGACGATTTAAATGTTCGGATTCCATCGGCAGCAGTGGAAGGTATTGTTAACGGTATAGAAAAAAATCCGCTAAGAGATTACAGCATTGTTCACCTTTCCACATCTGCAGCGGAAAATCTAAAAGCTCCATATGGGCAAACAAAACGTGAAGGTGAAAGGATCTTAATGAGCATACCTGGCGTCGATAGGCTCACCATTTTAAGAATGAGCTACGTTGCTGAAGCTTTATTCAAAGATCAAGTCAAACAAACGTATAAAGAGCAGCACCGCCTCTCTGCGGAAGAGTTCGCTCTTCTCCCATTTACCCCACTAATTGGTAATCCATGGGATTACAAACGAGTGATTATACAACCCGTTGCAATGGACGATGTCGCCACTGCTGCATACAATACCTTCAACCTTCCAAAAGGTCGGCGTATTATCGATGCCGTCGATCATGAGGAAATGACACAAGAACGGTTCTTCAAGTTCTATACTGACCTTCTCGGAAAAAAGTTTAGGCCGTTGTATATCCCTATTGAGGTTGGAAAGATAATGGCAGAAAACCATCCTTTTGGTCACTGCACTCCATATGCTGTAGAGTTCTGTGCTGAAAACCGTGAGGGAAAAGATTCAAAAGAGTTTGAAGAGTTAGTTGGTAAGCCCCTTAAAACCCTTGATGACCTCTATCAAACACAGTCCAGTAGAGAGTTTGAACTTGCCTTACCACGCCCCCCTATTATCGACTTCACCGCGGTCGTCTTAAAAAACTTGTGGAGAAACCCAACATCTATTTTAGAGACAACAAAAGCCATGGGTATATTGGGCTATTTTCTCATTTTCAGCGGGAAAAAACCGTCTCTAAATCTAACTTTGGGCACCAAACCCTTGGCTACATATAAGACTGTTTCGATGAGTGAAAAGGACTTTAATACAAACTCACTTAACAATCGTCTATGCAATCCCTAAAATCCTAGCCTTGATGTATCCATAGAAGTTTCATCGTTTTGCTTCTGAAAAATTCTCTATATCGGTAAAATGTCGAGGAAAGTTAATTATTGAGGTTTTGACATGAAAAAAATCACGATCCTAGGGGTTCATAGCGCGGGAAAAACTTCTCTCGCTTACATTCTATCCGCTCACTTTAAAATGCGCCACGCAAACGTTAAATTGATTCACGAATCCGTTAGAGAAAATTGTCCCTTTCCCATCAACGACCAGGCCACGCAAAATACCTGTCTCTGGACTTTTCATAAACAATTTTTG
>JAJFMC010000292.1 GCA_021772365.1 Chlamydiota bacterium | reverse complement strand
CGCCATCTACTTCCTGTAACTCCTTGGAAAAGACGGAGTCTTTCCCTGCGTCGCTACAGTCGTATCTGACGCACTCAAAGAAGTTTTAGCTGCGGTTTGGGGTGGCAATCGGGGTCTAGATGGTAATGTTCATTACTCAATTTTCAACTAATATCTGTAATCTCTGGAAAGAAAATACCAGACCCCATTGTTTTTCCTATACTCCAGGAGAAATAGCATCATTCCACGACATAGATAGAACTTGCATAATCAGGACTGAAGTGGAACGACACCCAATTTATGGATAGCCACAAAGTCTCTCAAACTGATGTCAAAACATTATTTTTTCTAAAAATTTATTACACCGATCGTGTTACTCGATTTCTGTGGTCCAAGGTGTCAGCCATACAAGGACGACGAAGATGAGGATAAGCGCAGGCACATCACCTAACAAATGGCCGATTTCATGGTTATCGGTGATGGCTTGATACGCCATGATTCCCCCGTGGGCAAGGCTTGACCACGCTGTAAACCAAATGAGACTCAGATGCTTGAGTGGCTTCCTAGATGCTCTAATCAAGAAAAAACCCAGTGTCGCATATACTGCTAAGATCATCTGCTCATACTCGTGCTGGTTAGGCACCCATTGCCACCCTGATGGCCAATAGACCATAAGTGGGTAAATAGCAAAGATAAAGATCACACCTATCGCAAATAAGGCGATGGATAGATAAGTCGTTTTTTTGGGAGTATCCATAGCATTCCTCAGTGGTTGTTTTCCCTCACTGTAGGAATAATGAAATTAACTTACAATAGTCTGATAATTTTATCGTAACTAATTGCCGCCCAGCTCACTCTTTTGGTAAAGAGAGTTTGGAAACGATTTCACCTTCATTTTACGGATTTTGATGATCGACTGATCATTCGATTTCGTGGCGTCTTGGATAAGAATTTTGCTAGGCCTTTCACGTCCCGCTAGGGTTTTGTATCCACCATATTTGACTTTTTTCAGGACTTTTCCCGCTCGAGTCATATACTCTGCACGTTTTGGACGAAAGGAATCTTTCTCTACCCATACTTTTAGCCTGTCGTAAGTCAGACCTTTCTTGTTTGCTTGCAAGTCCAGCTGCCATTCTTTTTCGGTTTCGTCTTCTATGGTTGCTTGGTAGTCACCGCTCCATCGCATTCTACTGATATCGCCATTTGCCGCTTGCCCTGTTAGTTTTTGGTTTAGGCTTACGCGCACTTCCCTCTTGAGGTTGGGAACGAAGACCCACATATTTTCGCCAAGCATCAGCATATTGCGTCCATTATCGCGAGCTGGTTCAATGGTTTCGATGCGTGTTTTATCATTTCCGGCGATAGCGACACGAAATTTATGGGATGGTTCGGAGCTGCCACGGTCGACGACTTCCACTTCTATGTAGTATGATTCTGATGGGTTACGCACTTCATCAGCTCTTTTGATGATCTCTTGTGCGGAAATAGTTTCGCCATCTGCATGCAAGGCTGTTGCTGTTACTAAAATTGCTAGAATACCTGTGAGTATTTTGTTCATAATTTTTTCCTTTTTATAATGACCTCAACGCATCCCCGATAGGCATACGCGCTACTTTTTGTCCTGCCAGAAGCGTCGCAGCTAGTGCTGTGACTGTTCCCATCAATATCGTCATAAATATCATGTGTGGTTGAATTTCTATGCCGACCTGAAACTGTCGTGTAAGTCCTGGCGCTGGAGGCATAAGGATACCGTCATTAAGAAGCGTTGCATCGAGAACTAGAGCGACCGCCACTCCTGCAATGGCGCCGAAAAGGCCGAGGGCCAGTCCTTCCCATGCTAGAAGTCTCATGATATCGCCAACCGACTCGCCGTTGGCACGTAAGTTTCCGATCTCTTGCTTTCTTTCCAGGATCGCTGTCGATGTTGTGTTCATAATTCCTAATAACACGATGGTAACGATAATGGTAAGGATGAAATCAAATTGCGAATTGAGCCAGTCAACAGCATGCTGGTAGTAGACCTTATCGAGAACAGCAAAAGGTGTGACTTCTAGTTGACCATATTGTGCGGTAATAGCACCTGCGACATGATTCCAGTCGTCGAGTTCTGCTAATCCTATAGAAACCGACTCTATGAGGTCTGTATCCATGAGTGTTTGTGCTTCTTTTAGGGGGATACGAAAGATACGGTCGTCGAATTCGCGAGATCCCGTATGAAATATTCCTGTAACGGTCAAATCGACACCGTTGATCGTTCCATAGATGGTGTTGGACAAAACGGTAATCGTGTCCCCTGGTTTTATATCGAGTGAGCGTGCTAATCCCTTTCCGAGAATGATCCCGTCGGGTTGATCTTTGAGCATCTCCCCTTCTTCGATATTCATGGAGTAGAAAAATTCTGCTTCTGCTTGTGCATCGACCCCTTGTCCCAATCCACTGACGGTGATGTCTCCGTTGGTCAATAGTGCGAAAAAATTCATACGCGGGAAGACGTAATCAACACCGTTTAGCGATTTGATGTAGGTCTCGACCTCGTCCCAGTTATCTATCCAATGCTCCCAAGGCTTTTCGTAAACTTTATCGAGATATCCCTTTGTGTTGATTTGTCCGTGGCCATAGTGAGCGTGGATGGTATTGTCGCGGTATTCATTCATTACGCCGTTATTAAATCCATCAAAGAGTAGAAGTGCAGAGGTTCCGAATGCGACGGTTAACACGATAGCTAAGGTTCTTCTTGGGTTACGGAATAAATTTCTGAAGGCAACGAGTACTAGCATGATGAGCCTCCATCGAGGTTTGTGATCAGTCCATCCTCCATGAAGTAGTGCTTATCTGAAAATGAATGAACCATCGGATCATGACTAGCGACGATTACTGAAACGCCCCGTTCTTTGACGAGACCATGGAAAATATGCATGATCTCACGCCCTGTATTTTGGTCTAAGCTCGCAGTTGGCTCGTCAGCAATGATCACGCTTGGACTTTTTGCGATAGCACGGGCTATGGCTACACGCTGCCGTTGGCCACCGCTCATTTCTAACGGTTTTTTGTTGCGGTGTTCCCAGAGTCCCACTGCTTCGAGGGACTCTTTAGCGATTTTTTTTCTTTCGTCTCTCTGTACACCTTGCCTATTAAGGAAATATTCGACATTTTCTGTAGCGCTGAGGACGGGAAGGAGGTGGAATTGTTGAAATACGAAGCCTATATGATATCGTCGTAAAGTATTTTTTTTATTTTCAGGAATTTTTGAAAGATCGTGATTTTCGAATGTTACAGACCCGTCGTGGACCGGCTCAATGAGGCCTAGGACACTCAAAAATGAGGTTTTTCCTGAGCCGGAAGGTCCGGATAGGCAAACAACCTTCGATTTTGGAATATCGACGGTTATACCACGTAGGGCTTCTATTCTCTGATTCCCCAGCTGATACCAAAATTTTAGGTTCTCTACCGCGAAGACAGGGTGTGTGTGTGTCACGTCTCCTCCTTTATCGTAATAAAATTAAATTAATTATACACTTTTCACCAACTTTACATCAATCTATTTTTTACTTGACAAAAGAATGAAAACATCTGCTACTTAGATTCTTATATAAAAGGAATTTGATCGTTATTCTCTTTAAAAATCTCTGTATCCTCTGTGCTCTCTGTTGTAAACCCTGATTTTCAGCACTGAGATCACAGAGAGAAAAAGAGAGAAGGTGAATAATTATCTACGGGTACGTGTGGTCTAATCGGTAACGGAGAGTCTCCAATTTTCTTACGTGAACATTTACTGGATGATCGCGACAGCCCTTGTCCAGCCTGCTGATGCATCACGGATTTTTACCGGGAAGCATGATATATAAAACCCTGTTGATGGAAGGGTTTCGAGGTTATGAAGCTTTTCGATATGGCAATACCCGATATCGCGACTCGCTTTATGGCCTTCCCAGATAATTGCAGGATCATTTTCATCAGAGTATTTTTTGGCGGTATGAACAAAAGGCGCATCCCAGCTCCAAGCATCTGTTCCTGTTATTTTCACTCCTTGTTCGAGAAGAAATAGAGTAGCTTCTCTACCCATTCCGCATCCAGAAGATAGGTAGTTTTCTTTTCCATAGCACAACCCTGCCTTTGTATTGACGACAATAATATCGTAAGGTTGCAAAGTGTATTCAATACGGTCGAGCTCGCGACGCACATCGTCTGCTGTAGCGACGTAACCATCTTCTAGGTGCCGGAAATCAAGTTTAACACCCGGTTTAAAGCACCAATCTAAAGGGATTTCATCGATAGTGATGGCACGTTTCCCGCTATCCATCGTCGAGGCAAAGTGGTACGGAGCATCGAGGTGCGTGCCGTTGTGGGTCGACAGCTCTACATGCTCTATAGCCCACGCCTCTCCGTCAGGCATATCTTCTTGCTTGAGTCCGGAAAAAAAATGAGCAAGTTGACTAAAACTCTCTTTGTGATTGCTATAGGAGATTTTTGGGAGTAATGGTGGAGGATCG
>JAJFMC010000291.1 GCA_021772365.1 Chlamydiota bacterium | reverse complement strand
GTAAAAAACCTTGGAAAGAGCGTGTGAAGGATTTTTTCAATAGATCTGAAAAAACTAAACAATACGATACTAAAGGCGATAGAAATCATAAAGTATCTGAGGGTGGCTTTTCCAGAGAAAATTTTAAACAGAAAGAAAATCGCTGGCATGATCATGCAAGTTCGTTCCGAAAAAATTTTCATGCAGATAAAAAACGTTATCACATATTTGATGACCATTATTGGAAAGGTTTCCGTTCACATTATGATGGTTGGCAGTTTAGCAATAAATTTTCTTGGTATGCAGTAAGTTCATGGCCTAGGGTTGTTGTTTGGCTACCGTGGAGTTGGAACACCCCAATTGATTATTATTATAGTGATGATGGAAGTGTTTATTACAGCATGAATGTAGATGATCCTTCTTTTACGTCTATCAATACAAATGACAATTATAACATAGATGCCATTGATCTTTCCAATAGCGAGCCTTATGTTTCTGAGAATCAAGATGACTGGATTTCTCTTGGGACGTTTGGAATCTTCAAAAACGAAGATCTCTCGCAAATGCCTCAAGAATACTTTTCGATTGCAATCAGCAAAGATGGAGCAGTTTCAGGGGCCTATATTAACGTAAATGATAATGAGCCAAAACAGATTAAAGGTGCTGTAGACAAAACATCACAGAGGGTTGCATGGAAGTTTGTAGATCAAAATTGGCCAGTGATGGAAACAGGTCTTTATAATCTAACAAAAAAGGAATCCACATTAGTCGAGTATTTTTCTAGAAACAAAAAAGAGTCACGAGTAATCGCACAGATTGATGAGTAAAAGGATAGGAATTTGAATGGAGTGTCAGCGTCTTTCCCTAAGGAACGATACTGACACTCCATTCTTTCGTAAGCTTGCTTTCAAGCTAATTTATGATTATTCACCAGATCTATTTAAATTCGACCAATATTTAGAGAAAAACTGACTGATTTTTGGGCATGGCTCAAACCGAGGTAACACTTTTGTGTAAGAAGACTCTGCGCCGTTCCACAATATATTGAAGAATATCCAAAGAAATAATTGAGTGGAACCTTGGAGTGGCAAAACTGCTTTTACCTTTTCTGAAAGAGTTCAATTCGGTAGATGATTCTTTAATAAAGAAAAAAGCAGTTTTGTCACTCCAAGGTTCCACTTGAATCTCTTGATCGAAATGCGTCTGAATGCCGTGGAACGATGCAGAGACTATCTTAGGGAAAGTGGGCTGGCACCCATGGTAAATGTATCATTCCACGTGCGTTGTTGTTACTCGGAAAAGACTGTTATTGAACCAAGCCGATTTGTGGAAAACGAAAACAGCGGGTATCGGTGCAAGTTACGGATTATTAGTTTTTAGATGTACTAGTCATCCCAATAAGGAGGGTCGAGAATATTTTCCCAATGGGCAGAATACGAAGGGTGGATCAGGTCGTTTCTCTCCACATAATTCTGGAACTTCGACCGGAAATCCATCTTCAGTTTCTGGAATCAATTGACAAATTTCCCATTCAGCAAACTCCTGTGGAGGATCAAATTCTATCGTTTTAGAAGTGTATACGCAGTATCTCAGCTCAATGAGTGACGAATGCTGTGATCCTGATCTCCTTCCCGCATTGACAAATCAGTGGGTTCACTTCGTAAATACAGGCGATTAAATTTGCCCTGTTAAGAGAGACCTTTTTTGTTTTAGTAGCTGCCTCTTGCTGGTGTGCAAGGAGAATGGTGTGTGTTTGAAGGTAGTGTCGAATCCTTTTAGGAAAACTGTTTTAAGGACCTCAAGAACCATCTAGACATGAAGAGGTTAAGAGTCCATTCTGCCGCGTCTAAGGACTGTAGATTATTTATTCAGTTTCTTTCGTTTATATACATCACACGACTCAAATGGACGATAGACTCAAGCACCTGACGACACGTGAAGTGATGGAAGAAATGAAGAATCTGACCAAAATCAAGTACTCCAATCGTTATGGACAGATCTTCACCGAGACCACTCCCATACAGCGGCGCATCATGAAGGTATTTGAGATAGAGCTTCCAACCTAGTAACATTTTTCGGGAATTGAGGATTTTAATCGCTATTTTTTTTCTGAAACATGAGGGTGCCCAGGATAATTACATAATATTCAACGACGGTATTGAAAATTAACCGAGATCAATTAAAAATATTTGACTAAGAGAAACAGGATAACCTACGGATGCAGGATAGGAAATTTTTTATCCGAATAAATGAGTTGGTCTTAATCGTGGTAACATCGTTGTTGATGATAGCGTAACTGTAGCGGTGAGATATTGTAAAAAGTAAGCTCCTGATTCAAAAATCAAAAGGGTCTTGCGTCTGATATTTTCATAAACCCAAACTCACATACACCCCATCACCCTACGCTCGCCCTAGGGCGCCCCTAGTAGATTTATCAGTCCATACATCCAAACTTTTTCAAATCACAAAACAGAAATGAACCAGATGTTTTCACAAAAAAAACAATGAGAAACATCCAAAACTCCATTCAAACATAGTCTGGAGGGTGTTTTTTTTAAAAAAACTTTTCTACACCTACAACCCTAGTCTTCAATGTTTTACAGATAATTCCATAAAAAAAGTTTAAAGAAATGAAAAATTCTTCTGGAAGAATTATTTGTTTATGCGTATCAATCAGAGTTAAATCCTTTTTTAGCGAGCCAGCTGACTTTGGGAAACCTCATCGACACAGAGCTCTAAACTAGGTTAAATTAATTTACTTCCTATAACCTTTAACATAAGGAGATAGCTATGTTGAAGAAACTAACTTCAATGGCTGCACTAACTGTAACTGCATTTGTATTAACTGGCTGTTGCTGCGACTACGATCCTTGTTGTGATCCATGTCCAAAGCCTTGCTGTCCTCAGCCTTGCTGTGAAAAGCCATGCTGTCCTCAGCCTTGCTGCCCACAGCCATGTGATCCTTGCTGCTACTAATTTAGAAGCATTAAACCAACGGGGCGACTTGTCGTTCCGTTGGGCTTGGTTACTCGTTAAGTTTAGGAGAAACTTATGAAGACACTAATAAATACCTTTCCTATTTTGATAGGAACACTTCTACTGAATGGATGCTGTTGTGTAGACTGGTGTGAACCATGCCCTAAACCTTGTTGTGTAAAAGATTGCACAGAAGTTAGACCAAAGTGCTGTCCAAAGCCACATTTTTGGAATGACTGCTGTTGCGACCCAAGTAACTATGATCTCAATTAAGAAATCATAATTACAAAACACATATTAACCAACCCTCAACTGCAAGTTAGCTCTAGCTAACTTTCAGTTAAGGGGTGCTTAAAAGTTAAGAACCCCTATGGGAATTTCGGCATTTTTATATTCATGTTTTTCACGCATGTCTATATTCCTATTCCCAATTATTAACGAGCTCGCGATCATCAGAGTCGTTGTAGGTTGTCATCTTCGATTGACCTGTTTTGATCAATTGATCACCATTAGTGTGAACAATTGATCTAGGCGGGTCAATCGTGACCAGCTGACACCGAACTATGACAATGGTGTAAGTGAAGGTGAAAAAATTGAAAACTTTATGAAAATCTACCTCCAAGAACAAAAAAAGGAGTATTTCTCATGAGAAAGCAGATGCGAGAATTGACCTCGTTACTTTTTTTGTGCGCTACGGCACTGATATGGGTAGGATGCTCAGGGAACAATGGTTGCTGTGATTATAATGATTGCAACGTACCAATGTGCTGTGAGCAACCTTGCGGACAGGTTTGCGATCCTTGTGATCCATGCGATCCTGTATGCCAGGTTTGCCCTGACCCATGCTGCGAGCCGTTATGCAAACCTGCAGCGAAATGTCGCCATCCAAACTATAATGAGTTGTGCTGCATCGACGGTATTACCGTTTATGCTCGCAACCCAAAAATGTGTATGTTAGGTGATCAATATCCTCTGGAATTTGACATCAAAGCATGCAAAGATGTTTGCGACGTTCGCGTGACCACGACACTACCTGACGGAGTTACCTTCATGAGAAGTGAACCCGAAGCAAAGGTGGATGGCAAAACCTTAATTTGGGACATAGGCCACATGCAATGCGGCGAATGTATTCCTGCTAAGGTTTGGGTCAAGTGTGAATGTGAAGGTGAACAGTGCGCATGTTTCTGTGCCACAGCGACACCAGTAAGGTTCTGCTCATTACTATGTGCAAAACCTATACTTGAGTGCCGTAAATGTGGTCCAGACGAATGTGCTCCTGGTGACCCAATCAATTACACTGTCACTGTCACAAACAGGGGAAGCTGCACAGCTACAGGTGTTGTTGTTACTGACAACGTACCTGAAAGATTAGAACACGCTAGTGGACTAAGGACTTTACAATACAATCTAGGATGCTTAGAGCCATGTGAATGCAAACGCATTAACATGTGTTTCAAAGTTGTTGAACGTGGTGAAGTATGTAATACTGCGGTCGTTACAGCATGTAACGCAGATACAGTATCATGCTCATCTAAGTGCATAGTATGTGCTGAATGTGCAACCATAGATAAAGTAGGTCCTGCTGAGGTTATGATTGGTCAGAATGCTGACTATCAGATCACAGTAACTAACACTGGTGACAAACCTCTAACACAAGTTGTAGTCACCGACTGCGCTCCAAGAGCTACATCGATCGTTGCTGCCAATGGTGCAAAGATCAATGGTAATCAAGCTGTTTGGAGAATGAAGCAGTTGAACCCAGGTGAGAAAGTTTCTTTCTCTATCACGCTTACAACTTGTACGCCAGGATGCTATACCAATAGAGTTACTCTCAATAACTGCCAAGGATGTGTAGAGAGAGATGAAGTAACTACACGTTGGAAAGGTCGTCCTGCGCTGACAATGTGCATCAAAGACACAAAGGATCCAATCTGTATTGGAGAGCCAACAAGCTACTGCGTTGAAGTTGAGAACCAAGGTTCTGAACCAGACAACGGCGTTGTAGTTGTCGTTCGCTTCCCACCAGAAGTTGTTCCTGAGAGTCTTGGCGGTGATGTAGCTGGTACGATTTCTGGTCAAACAGTAACGTTCGAGCCATATAATCACTTCTATCCAAGACAGAGACTTTGCTACAGAGTTAACGCTCGAGCAAAATCTTCTGGTGATGCACGTGTTGTTGCTGAGGTAAGTTCGGATTCTATTAAAACTCCGATTGTCCAGCAGGAAAGCACGATAGTGAACTAACTTTAGTTAGTCACACTAGCGTAATACCTTTAGGCGGGTATCCATTTGGATCCCGCCTTTTTTTTATGTAAAGCTATTCCCATTTTACCCACTAACTTAAGACGTGCCCATCCCCGATTGCGTATCCTATTACCATAACCTCGAGTTTATTGATTTAAAACACGAAGGTCGCATAGGCCTGTGATGGGACAAACTTGAAAAAGTGAACTGTTTTTACCCCTTTTATTTCCTGCAGGTTTTCTCACTCCAAGGTTCCAC
>JAJFMC010000030.1 GCA_021772365.1 Chlamydiota bacterium | reverse complement strand
CCAAGGTTTCACTACAAAAACCCGGTTTCCATTTTAAAACAACCTTCTCTACTTCCCCCTGTATAGGCTGAAACGAAAGGTATAATAGAACAATACTAACAATAGTGCGTGTAAACATAGATGCTCTCCACTGTTGAGTTTACATGGAGGGACGCATACGAATTTGCCGGTACCCTAAATTTACTGTATAGTTTAGTAGCCAATCTTTTTCAAGATAATGCTTGAGTATTGCTGACCCTCAGATTGTTACAGTTGCTTAACCATACTATTCTTTATTGAAAAGGTATTTACCGAATTGAGACCCCTCAGCAAAAGGCAAAAGCAGCTTTGCCACTCCAAGGTTTCACTACACTTTTTATTGGGAAATTGATCTTACATCCGTGGAACGATATCCAATCTTTCTAGGAGAAAGGGGGAATCGGATTAGCTTCCTAATTTTTTTCCGGCCTCTGCGTTGAAAACACTTCGCATTAATATTTAGTAGGTTGTATTTCCTGGGATATTGAATTCTAATTTATTGTGGGATGGCATAACCTAGGGGAAAGTGCAACACTTACTGGATTAGGCTATGCTTATAAAAACGAAGATAATATGTACGATAGGTCCCGCTGTAAACACCTACGACAAAATGATCGAACTTATAAAGTCGGGAATGAATGTTGCACGCATTAATTTCAGTCACGGATCTTACGAAGAACACGAAATAGTAATCGAAAACCTAAAACGAGCCCGACAAGATCTCGGTGTGCCCCTGGCCATCATGTTAGATACAAAAGGACCTGAAGTACGCTTAGGGAAAATGTCCGGTGGCGTAGCACAACTTGTCAAAGGTCAACAATGGATTTTAAAAAAGGAAGATTTTGAGGGTGACGGTAAACACGTGACTATACGTCCAGGATATGTCCTCGAAAAACTCGAAGTTGGAGCGACAATACTTTTTGATGACGGTTATATCTCTTCCCATGTCATTGAAATTAACGACGAAGGAGTTGTTGTGCAAATCGATAACTCAGGAGATATCAAATCAGGAAAAGGCGTTAACTTCCCTTATACAAATCTCCATTTGCCTTCGATGACAGAAAAAGATATTGCGGACATCGCTTTCGGTTCAAAACATGATCTCGAATTAATTGCAGTCTCTTTTGTCCGTTCCGCTGCCGATGTTTTATCCATCAAAGATCTCTTAGCAGAACTCGGAAAAGCGGATACGTTGGTCATCGCAAAAATTGAAAACCACGAAGGTGTCGAAAACTTTGAGTCAATCGTACAAGTAGCAGATGGGATTATGGTCGCCCGTGGTGATTTAGGGGTAGAAGTCCCACTCACACAAGTCCCAAGGCTGCAAAAAATGATGATTAGAAAGTGTTATCTCGCCGGTAAGCCTGCCATCACCGCGACACAAATGCTTGAGTCTATGATTAGTAATCCAAGGCCTACGCGTGCTGAAGCCTCCGATGTAGCCAATGCTATCTACGACAGTACTTCTGCTGTGATGCTTTCTGGTGAGACCGCTATTGGAAAGTACCCCTTCGCTACTGTGCGAATGATGAATAATATCATTGAGCAAGCTGAGGATGATTTCGACTATCAAAACTTTTTCAATATTTACTCACCGTTTGCTTATCATGATGTCCCTTCTTCAGTTACATTAGCAGCTGTCAAAACAGCCTATAGTTCTAATGCAAAAGCAATATTTACATTCACCTGTTCTGGAAGCGCAGCTCGGCTCATGGCACGCCTACGGCCCAAAATCCCAATCATAGCGATGACTTCTTGTGAAAAGGTCTATCATCAGATGTCATTAAATTGGGGGGTGATCCCAGTCCTCGATCCTCCATGTTCCTCGATTACCGAAGCATTTAGTAAACTGAGCGCTTACGCCATCAAAAAAGGGTATGTGAAATATGGCGATTTAGTAATAATCACAGGAGGGTCACCATTCGGTGTCGCTGGCACCACAAACACAATGATCGTAGAAAGTATTGGTGACGTGCTGATTCGCGGAGAAAGTGGTTATGGACCCCGAACACATGGCACAGTGAAATTACTTCATTCATTAGAAGGGAAAGCCCCATACGAAGTGGTGGATAATATTATTGTCATACCAACCTGTAACGAAAAATACCTTCCATTCATTAAAGAATCTCTTGGGATTATCCTACAGAATCACCTCGATGATATCGATTCAGAAACTTTTGCCATGCAAATTGCCCGGGAGGAGAAAAAGCCTGTCCTCGTCCGTGCTGACAATGCACTAAGCATTCTCAATGAGGGGCAGCTCGTCACTCTAGACCCCGCAAGCTATATCGTCTACAAAGGCGTCGTTTTGTAGAGATTACAGATGGATAGAGATAAGAAATCTTTTGAAGATTTGGGTATAAAACTTGTGTGCATGCAATACTCTTTCTCGTTGGTATCATAGTGTCCTGGGGGCTGAACTGGGATGGCACAAACTAGTCATAACACAAGCTTTTCACACTCTGTAAATCGTGTTATTTCACGCCCTATACCCAAACAAGTTGAAGAATTGGGAATCGTGCCCGTGCTCGATTATTTTTTAGATTGAGCTAGTTTAATTAGCATTGAAACTATGCGAATTAATAGCTCTCGACCGCTAATGTATCGTTTTCCTTCAATTATATTTAGACACCGACAAACATCAAGAATACTTGCGCATTCTGTGGTAGAACGCTTTGCCATTCGATAGAACCTAATTTTTCATGATCAAAATAACTCATTTATGTGTATTCTTACAGTCTCCTCACTAAGAAGTAATACCTCGGCAATTTGTTGACGACTCCACCCTTTATCGTATAGTAGTACAGCCTTAATTCGATCACAAATACGCTTGTCACGTTCCCGCTTATGCTGAGTTTTCAATTGTTGTCTCTGTAAATCCGTAAGAAATGATTTCATAA
>JAJFMC010000290.1 GCA_021772365.1 Chlamydiota bacterium | reverse complement strand
GGGAAGCTGTTATCGAAACCTAGAGATTTGCTTGTCACCGTCTTTATCATGAACACCATCGTCAATATCTTACTACAAAACGTCGCTTCCGACATGTTCGGTCGTTTTGCCGGTTGGGGATTAAAAATTGGTGTTCCTCTTTTACTCACCCTCATCTTTGGAGAAATCATCCCAAAAAACTTTGGACTACAACACAACGCGTGGCTATCGTACCGCGTGATCAACTGGATCAATTTCTTTCAGAAAATGATGGCGCCGATTCGCCGATTTGTCATCGCTGTGACGACTCCTGTATCGCGAATCCTTTTCTTTTATCTACGAAAAGCTGAACCTATCTCCAAAGATGAGCTAAAGCATACACTTGAAAAATCAGAGACACTAGGCGTGTTGAGTCGTGACGAGTCAGAATTCATCAAAGGGTACATCAACCTACACGAAGCAACAGTGAAAGAGGTTATGCGCCCCAAAGACGACATCCTCTTTTTTGATACATCCGAAGCCCTCACAAAGCTCGTCTATTTATTCGTTGATCAGCAATGCTCTCGCATCCCCGTATGTAAAGGTGGAATCGATAACGTGCTGGGCGTGATGACAGCGAAAGAATACTTCACCTACAGCGAGAGGATTAGCGACACATCGAAACTGCACCCATACCTCAAAAAACCATTTTTCGTTCCGGAAAATATTCCCGCAAAGATCCTCTTTAAGAGGTTTTTGGAGAGTGGCGAGCACTTTTCCCTAGTCGTCGATGAATATGGTTCTATCTCCGGTCTGATAACTTCAGAAGACATCTGCGAACTTGTTGTCGGTGAGATCCAAGACCTCCGCGACACGAAACTCCCCTACACACGTGCCGGTGCCAATGAGATTATCGCAGGCGGCAGACTCGAGTTGTCAGAATTTGAGACGATCTTTCATGTAGAGCTTCCTAATCCTAATAGTTTGGTCACTTTGGGAGGATGGCTCATGGAACAGACCGGTGAGGTACCTAAAAGCGGAACGAAATTCGAGACAGATCAATTTCTCTTTCATGTATTGGCTGCAGATCCCAATCGAGTGCGACGTATATACATCCGGAAAAAAATGGTATAGGTAATATTTATGGCAACGACCTGGCTAGTATTAAACTTCATCTCGATTATCGTTTTAGCATTTTACTCTATGCTGGAGATGGCCTGTGTTTCGTTCAATAAGGTTCGGTTACAGTACTACGTTAATAAAGGATCGAAGCGAGCACAGTGGCTGAACTACCTACTGCACTCACCCTCGCGACTTTTCGGCACGACTCTTCTTGGTGTGAACGTCGCGATGTTTGTCGGATCCGAATGCTCGCGTGAGTTTCATATCGCCATCGGTCTTGACCCCAACCTAGCACCCATCACCCAAGTCTTTATCGTCATCATTTTTGGTGAGCTCGCACCCATGTTTGCCGCTAGGCATTACCCCGAACACGTGGCGATGTTAGGCGCGCCCATCGTCTATTTCTCTGCGAAAATCATGGCTCCCATCGTGTGGATACTAGGGAAAATTTCTTCGTTCTCACTCAGGTTGTTTGGCGAGAAAAATGCCGATAGCGAAATGTATTTGAGTCAAGAAGAGCTGATCAATATATTGGAAGATATTGACGAGGACCACCATACAGATAAAGAAACCGAAGATCTCAATGTGATAGCATCGAATATTTTTCGATTACGCGACAGAACAGTTGAACAAGTACTGACCCCTCTCTCTGCCATCCCTATGCTTCCGTCAAACGCAACCATCTTACAAATGAAAAACATGCTCCGTCGTACTGATGTAGAGTATTTACCTATCTACCACAAAAGATACTCAAACATCATAGGGATTGCTCAACCCAGGGATATGCTGCGCTTGTCAGACTCCAAACGCGTTCGTAACTATGCCCGCCCACCTTGGTTTATCACCGAAGCTATCAATGTACATGAGATTCTGAAGCAGTTTCGTGTTAACGGTGAAAGTGTTGCCGTCGTCCTCAATGATTCGGGTGCCGCGATAGGAACCATTTCTTTTGATGCTGCTCTAGAAGAAGTGTTTGGAAAAGGAGATCGTGAAATAGAGCCTGACTGTGATGACGTACAGGTAGTCTTCCTTGATGACCGCACGTTACCTGGAGCTTTAACTGTCAGCGAGTTTAGTGATCAATTTGGTGTGGACCTTGGATTTGACGGTTCTTTGACGCTGTCTGATATGATCATTGAGGTGTTGGGGCATCCTCCGAAAGTAGGCGATAATGTGACTATCGCGAATTTTGAGATGGCGGTGAAAGAGGTGACGCTGCTGTCGGTGAAATGTGTGAGTATTAGCAGTAAGGTCCGTTAGTCTGGAGTTTGTATAGTTCGTGAGGTGATGAGCTTCGTGAATTCGGGGCAAGGTAACTCACAAGCTCGCTTCCTTATCCCGCCAACGCTGGCATTACCATTGTAACCGTAGAATATGCCCCTTTGGGATGACTCTGCACCGTTCCACGATATAATGGAGAATCTCCAAAGAAAAAATGGAGTGGAACCTTGGAGTGGCAAAACTGCTTTTGCCTTTTACTGAGATAGCTCAATTCTGTAAATAGTTCTTCAATAAAGACAAAAGCAGTTTTGTTACTCCAAAGCTCCACTTGAACCTCTTTCTCGAAATATATCTTAAAATCGTGGAACGGTGCAGAAATTTTTTACGGGAATAGCTGTATTATGTATATGCTTAGCCTAAGTCACAAAAGGGTGACAGAAGAACATTTTCTGAGATAACAATGATAATGAAAGTGAAAGTGTTGGCGAAGCCAGTGCTATGAGGTAGGGAAGCGAGCTTGCGAGCTGCATCTAACCTTTCTCTGCGCTCAAACACCTCGCAGACGAACATCACACACTCCTCACACACTTCTCACCCTGGACTTGGAACGCAATCGGTCCACAATTGCAACAATGATATGCACAGCACGCATGATCTCTTCCTCAGTGTTCATCCGGCTCACAGAAAACCTCAACGAGGACTTCACAAGGTCAATAGATATCCCCATATTGACCAACACACGAGATGGTTCCAAGGCTCCTGATGCACAAGCAGAACCGTGACTGACAGCAACCCCTTGCAGATCTAGATTGGCAAGCAGCGTCTCGCCTTGCACCCCGGGAAACGCCATGTTTAATGTATTGCACACCCTCGGTCCTGTTCCAT
>JAJFMC010000289.1 GCA_021772365.1 Chlamydiota bacterium | reverse complement strand
TTCGAACAACTGGGTTTCAGTCAAAACCTGCTCTGCTCTAGGATCAATATCTTGGGCACGAAGAATACTCATGTCAGCACCAGAACTAACGCCAAGTGCCTGAATATCAATTCCTAGTGTGTCTCTAATAATGGCAGTATCATCTGCATAGGCACTACCATTAGGTTCTCCATCAGTTAGAAATATGAGGACCCCATTTCCTGGTTGTGTGCCTATAGCATTGAAATAGTCAATCGCAACATCAAACGCTTCTCCGTAGTCTGTTAAACCGCCATCAGTGATGCTATTAATTGCGGTTGTTTTGAAGGCAGGTATAAAATTAGCGCCATTGACATAGTTTCCACTACCGTCACTAATTTGCGAAGGGGTTAGGGTGTCGTATGTACCGGCAGGCCCCATGTTGACAGCATTAGCACTGTTATTGAACTCCATCAACCCAATACGAACACCTGTATCGAAACCTTTGTTGATGAGGTCGTCAGTTAAGATCGAAATAGCTGCAAGCTCAGCATCAATAATCTCGTTACTACCTCCGCTCGCATTCACTTGACCCACAGTAGAACCGGAAAATACTGATCCTGTACTACCAGAGCTGTCGACTACAAAGATAATATCAAACGTGCTTTGTAAAGGAAGAATATCAAGGAACTCATAGTCCCCAGGTGTCGAACCGTCTGTTGGTGTAGTAGTCGTTATGAGGGGAATAAAAGTAGGAACTGGCGTGCCACCAGATGTGTCTGGTAAAAAGAACTGACCGTTGAGTGTCACATCCACGCCATTAAGTCCAGGCTCATTTGCATCCTGAATCCCGTCTTGATTAATATCATTCCAGACGATATCGCCAATTGTAACCGAACCAAAAACCGTATCTAAATATTGGAAGCCTGCATCAATGTTAGTAACAGTTGTCCCATCAGAAAGGGTAAAGGCTGCGGTTCGAACGAATTTGAAATCATAGACGGTTGTCGTCGCATCACTATCTACCGCGTCATTACCACCAACATTCGGTGTTGTGACAGTATGTCCAATTGGAACTTGAAATTCCAACACATATGTGTCGGGCGCCGGGATATTAGTAAAGGATGCTAAACCATTAGAATCTGTGATTACAGATGCTTCAAGAACTCCGCTGGCAAACGGATCGATATTAGTCGGGTCATTAGAATCATAGAGATTGACGCGAATACCCTGAATGCCTGGATCATCATCGTCTTGGATACCATTACCATTTAAATCTCTAAAGACAGTGGTATTGATCACACTGACTAGTGTGTTCTCCCACAGGGATAATCCTTCGCTGTTAAAAAGAGACCCTTCTAGATTGATCGGTGTCGATGCATTGGGGTCGGTTGAAAACTCAAGGGTCCAGTTACCACCTAAATCGCTGTGACCTGTCAGGTCCGTAGAGGCATTGACGTCGATATTATAGCCGACTCCATCAAGGATAGAATCAAGCATTTCGAGCATCTCTATTCCAGTATCATCCCCAGCAACGTTGCACCCTAAGATGTTTACGTCCCCGTCAGGGAATATATTGGAAGCTACGTTCTGCCAGAAATTGACTAGTACAGTCTCTTGAAGCGACTCTGTAGTGACATTGTGATTTTGAACTAATTTAAAAAATCCCTCGCTACCGTCGGTGGCGAAGGAGATGTCTTGTACCTTATTTCCGTCTAAAGCCTCGTTAATTTGCTGGCTAAGCGAGTTTAAGTCCGTTTCCCCGGGGTCGTACACGAGAACCACAGCATCGCCATCTATCGAATTTTCAAACACGTCAGCGTCGGCGATATCCTGGGAAACAACTACGAGATGTGCGTTTGAAGGGTCTACATTAGCAGGCTCAGGGGCAGCAACAGCCGCGATGTCTACCGCAATAGCACCGTCTAAAACGATTCTTTCCTCTAGTGGCATGAGCATTAAACGAGACATAAATTAACCTGTTTCTATGTAAAAGTATAAAAGTTACATTACCCGTTAGTATAATTATAACATAATTAACATGTTTATTCAAAAAGTATTTTACATTTATGCTTAAATGTCTTTATAAACAACGTGAGTTGTAATAATATTGTCTAAACGTGTGTCTGAGCATAATTATGTTAAGTCTAAAGTCTGTTTATGTTGTAAAGTCAAAAAGAAACAAGTCGTTAGTAAACTTCTTCTTTAAAGCGAATTCCATGCCATAATTTCGAGTTCACAAAATTGTAAAACCATCGAGTATTCAATTAATTATGAAATCTATCAAAGTGCTGATCGAGCTAATAATGATCTATTTGAAAGCACTAAGATAAAAAATCTATCTTAGTACTTACAGATATTCTAATACTCGTCTGACTAACACTTTGTTAGATTTCATAATCACTTGAAAATACGATGATTTTATATTTTTATGAACTCGAAATTATGGCATGCATTTTGCTTTAAGAAAGAAGATTACTAACGACTTAATTCTTTTTACCTTGACGACATAAAAGGACTATACACTTAACAGTATCATACTCAGATACATGTCTAGACAATATTATTATTACTCACATTGTTTATAAAGTCGTTTAA
>JAJFMC010000288.1 GCA_021772365.1 Chlamydiota bacterium | reverse complement strand
TATGAAGAAGGTAGATTCTCCGTAGTCGCGACTCGCGATCAAACTTCAAGACAAACTCGATCCACCCTTGAGGAAAAAAATAGGATACAAGCGTTTTCTCCCCAAAATGCTCGATACACGTAGCATGCTTAAAAGCAGCTTCGGCATCTTTTCGAGGCATAAATTTTGAAAGTGTAAGAGGATTCGTATTAGATTGGGTGATTCTTTTAATAAGCTCATCAAAAGAAAGAAAATTCGACACTTCCACTCCCAAGGTCTCCGTCACATCTTCAGGAAGTGTAACTGGATACCAAAACCGCGCAAATAAGCGGGCCAACCGATCAATTGGTTTTATCATCTCTTTGCCAATGTTTTGCGTTTTCCCCAAGTCTTGGGCTTATATCACAGGTATAGGGTACAGACCCCGGGACACGGATTCACAAAAATCACGTCTCACTAACTGAGACTATGTACAATTATAAATCAAAAGTCAAATAATATGAAAGAAAAAACTGCATCAGAAATCAAAAAATTCACATACAGCTACATACGGTTCCACATCTCTTATTAGGTAGTAAAACCTCATGAAAAGCCTTGCAAAATGGGTGTCACTTTGCTAAATTCCCCTCCTGGAGACGAATTGTTGATTTCCCTAGCGACCACTGTATGATTGACACCTATTAATATGACCTACTCAACAAGAATCTCCGTTGAAAAATTTAGGATAATTCGGTCATGCTAGCGATATTTTTAGACATAGAGACAACAGGACTCGACCCACAGGTTCACCGCACAATTGATCTAGCCTTTAAAATCGTAGATTTCAATAGCTACGAGATCATTGAATCTTACCAGAGTGTGGTTAAGCAACCTTACGATGAATGGCAAAATCATGATCCGGTTAGCTTACAAATCAATGGCTACACCTGGGACATCGTCAGCCTGGGTAAAGACCCGCGGGTTGTATCACAAGAAATCATCGATATATTCAACAAATACAAGATTATACGTGGAAATTCTGTTTTCATCTGCCAAAATCCCGCATTTGACAGAGTATTCCTCACCCAGCTTATCCCGATTCCGAAACAAGAAGAGCTAAGATGGCCCTACCATTGGTTGGATTTAGCTTCTATGTACTGGGCACTTCTTCTTGAGCAATGCAATAAAAAAAACAAACCGTTTCCCTCCAACATGACTTTATCAAAAAACGAAATTGCAGAGCGGTTTGGCATACCCCCTGAGTCATCACCACATCGAGCGATGAACGGTGTTGACCACTTAATGACCTGTTATGAAAAGGTCCTTAATGTAAAATTCGACCGATAACTTCTAACCGACGAGGCAATTGAATGAGAAAAGGAAGGACATTTGACGATGTAGCCCTAGTACCCCAATTTAACAACGTACCCTCACGTACCGAACCTAACCTTGATACATGGCTGACAAAAGACCTCAAAATCCAATGCCCCCTCCTTGCGTCAAATATGGATACTGTAATTGGCGAAGAACTTGCCGATATTCTATTAGATAACGGCACATTTCCAATTTTCCACCGATTTACATCCTATGAAGACCAGCTGAAATGGGTAAAAAAGTACAAAGAGAAAACCTTCGTTTCTTGTGGAATACTGACGCATAAACTCGATGAGATCAGAAAACTCCTCGATGCGGGGGCAATGGGGGTGTGTATTGACGTTGCCCATGGTCACTCCGACAAAATGTTTCATACAATCGAGATGCTTAAAAAAAGCCACCTCAATAAAGAGATCATTGCTGGGAACGTTTGTACAGCGATGGCTTATCACGACCTCGTCAATGCCGGTGCCGATGCAGTAAAAGTTGGTGTGGGTCCCGGATCGGCCTGTACGACTCGAATGATTACAGGATTTGGTGTTCCTCAATTTACTGCGATTAAAGAGTGTGCAACTGTTGCTGAGAAATTGAGAATTCCTCTGATCGCCGATGGAGGGATACGCAACAGTCGCGATGTCGTTCTTGCTCTTGCGGCAGGTGCAAGCTCCGTAATGATCGGAAAATTATTTGCTGTCACCAAAGAAAGTGCAGCCCCAAAACGCCCTTGCGAAACATCTCCTTTTGGGGTAGAGGCTAAGTATCGCGGTCAGGCTAGTGAAGACTTCCAGAACGATTTTTATGGAGCGTTAAAAGAGAAAACCGTTGCTGAAGGCGTGGACTTCTGGGCTGAAGTAGAAGATACAGCACAAGAGCTCATCGACCAGTTAATGGGAGGAATACGCAGTGGGTTAACTTACGGTGGTGCACGAAGCATCAAAGAGCTCCAGAGAAAGGCCGAGTTCATTGAAGTCTCAGCGGCATATGCTCACGAGAGTCTGCCCCGGCCGCTTAAACATTAATTTTTTGTAGTATGATCAAGCTAGGTGACAGTTTACGATTTATCCAACGGTGATGGCAGCATGACCACTCTCTTGGGCTGAGGTTTTGGCAAAAGTAAAGCAGTTGTTCTTCTTCGCGTTTCCCTTCCTCATGCCCTGGGTAGCAGGTGATGCTGATCATACCACCTGCGACTAGAAGGTCCAAGGCATGTTCCAAACTTTTTAGTGTTGTCGTCACTTGAGTTGTAACATCCTTATTACCTCCGGGTAGGTAGCCTAGATTATAGACGATGAGCTTTACAGAATGCGATTCTATCTCTTCCGGAAATTTTGAATGACACCCCTTAATGAAAGTCACTAACTGAGCAATCCCCTTGCTCTCCACTTTTAATTTGGCTTCATTTAGAGCGTTCTGCTGTATATCGATAGAGTAGGTTTTTGCCCCCAAAGTAGCGAGAATTACCGTATCACGACCATTACCGCAGGTAGCGTCAATAACATGATCGCCAACTGAAAGGAGCTCTGACCAGTATCGATGTGCGAGGTCTAAATGCGACTGAAAAAGTGTAAAAGTTTTTCTCATAGTATACCTTCTTGCAAAAACCGATAAGTGATATTATATCCCCTACTTATAAAAACTGAAAGGGATATGAATATGACTATCATCGAAGCAAAAAAGGTAGATGACAGAAAGGGTGAAGTTGCTATTGATATGAGTCAGTTCATTAGTCAACGAAAAGAAATTGATCCCGATCTAACCGATATCGACCGTGGAATTCAACTCCTTAGCGAAGCATTATTTGCCCACGCAAAGGGTGAAAGTGACTACATAGAACTCGTGAATGATCTATTAACTGAAAATGACAGAAACCTAACCCTCGTTGAAGACTACAAAACAAGTGAAAGAAGCTGGAATAGATGGAAGTGGGTTGGTGGCTGCCTAACTGTCTCAGTAGTAGCTGTCGTGCTATTTGCAGATTTATTTGATCAGGCACTTGATACAACAGAAGGGACACAAAAAACAGTACGTAGAGCCCTCATATCTATAGGGGCTATCGGTACAGTTGTGACGACCATTTTTTCCTATATTGCATACCGAATGGAAGGAAAAAGGCATGATCAGTATGAGAATCAACTAGGTTTACAACAGCCAGATAACGAAATGGTCAAAAAGCTACGTCTAGTTCTAGAAAATTGGGGCGCACTGCAACGCTCTCAAAAAGATTATCTGTCCGAAGTCGATGTCAACAAATGCGCAAAACAATGCTTCAAAAACATCAAGGACCTTCCTGATGATAAAGAACTCCCTTCAAAATCATGCATGGCCTCGATGACTCTACAGCTGCTAAGCGATGAGCACCCAGCGAGGCAAACAGCAAATAAAATCAAGAAACTCGAAGAAACAATCACTCCTAGAGGCAAAGACGATGAAGACAACAAAGGGTTTGTAGATCTCGGACAAAAAGGAACGTTGGATCTTAGCAACTCCCCCAATGATGTAGAAATAGAAATTGCCCACCAATGGAAAACCCTCCAACAACAAATGGGAGGGCTCTACATCGATGAGTTCTATCACAACAGAAATCGCATCTGCCGTCGAGACGCCAAAATAAGCGAAAGTGATCCATCGATCTTCATCGTTTAATTAATCATTTGAAGAACATAACCCGAAACAGGCTAGGAGCCAAAAACTACAGGCAGCAGGTATGTTACAAGAGAATAATGTAGCACAGCCGGCAGCGCACAATTTACAAGCATCCTTTTCTTGTTGTTGGTTAAGGTCTACGACGTCTCTACCATCAAGAGACCCCTTGTTAACACTCATCGATTTTCTTGAGTTTTCTTCATATGATGTTTCTGAAACTGGATCAAACATGGTCTATCCCTCCTCGCTTATGTTTTGGAATTTGATTCATGTGTAATGTATATATCATCACATTTTTTGGTGGAAGTAAGAAACACGAAGATCAGCAAACGTATCATTAATGAAGATTTAATCGTGCCTGATCCCCAGACCCTGATTACTACCCCAAACTTGTCGTGCGCCCAGATGCGTAGCCTCGATTTGAAGGTAAGGGTTCAACCCCTTACCGAAAATCGAGGCTACGCAGATGGGTGTAAAAAAGTCGTTTACGACAAGAAAATATTTGTATAATGTTT
>JAJFMC010000287.1 GCA_021772365.1 Chlamydiota bacterium | reverse complement strand
TTAAACTAATTAGTGACTCAGTTTTTGAAGGATATCCTGCGCATTCTCTTTGAAATCTACAACTTCGTAGGTTTGTGTGTCGATTTCAAGGATTTGTATTGTTTCTCCACTCGTACTCATTGCAAACACTGGTAGAAGTATCAGAAATTCTATGTTCGCTTGTTTTCCTTCAACAACATACCCTTCCTTTCGTATGGAAAGGAACACCTGGAGAATGAGTTCCCGTAGTTGATGTACAAGTTTGAGTCTATGATCTTGTGGAGGATACTTTCCATTATCAAGATGGTGACGGTGCAATCGCCTAGCATATTCATACCAATTGATAACGATTTCTACCCAATCAGACTTCGTCTCCTCGTTGTATAGAGATAACAAAGCATATCTGACTGCAAAACTGAACAAAGAGCGGTTATCATTACGATAGCTGTTGAATAAAGTGATCACACCAAGTTGTTGATCCATGATAGAGTGGACAAGGCTTTTTTGTGACCAGTTGCTAAAAGGGCGATCCCATTGCAGTATCATTGACTTTAATATGAGCGTCGAGTAATAAAGCTGCTCAAGCTCTGGATGCGTTACAGCGATTTTTTCTATAGCAACCTGAACATTATACAACTGCTTAATGATGTTCTCCATATATCGCTTTAACTCTTCACGTGTATAGATCAGTTGTTTTTCAAGTTCTAGAAGCTGTTGATTTTCCGTATCACTGATAGGTTTCCCTTGAATCACAGCCATCAATTCGTCCATTTTTTGAAGAGTGCTTACAATATCAGACTTCACCGATTTAAGTACCCCTGATCTAGCCTGATGGATATAGTCATTAAGGCGCTTTTCTAACTCATACTCTTCAGTTGCCGAATAGTTAAAAGAAGGAATAATTCTTTGATATTCCTCACTCAACCAGTAAGCGTAAGTGACTAATCCTTCATGGGACACCTGCTGTGAAATGAGCTCCAAATCATGTAAAGAGGTAGAGAATACTCTTTCTCTTAACGGCGTGTAATACAGTGTCTCTGTAGGTAAAAACAGGTGAGCAAATGGTACAGGATCCGCATGACCTTTGTTCAATTTTACGATATGCAAGTGTTGGTTCATGATTAGATCAGCTTCACGATCGATGATGCCCATTTGGCAACAGGTACAGCGAAAAGGTCGCCCCTTTCCCCTCCTTTTGAGGTGTGCAAATTTTGTGATCCTCGAAAACTGAATCGTTTTTTGTGGGGTATCAAGGCTTTCAGACCTAAAAAAAACACCGTTTTCTTCAAGGACACCCAGGCAACCCTTCAAACTTCGCGAGTCTTCTTCCTCTATGTGGTCCTGGTACACCCCTTCTTTGTCAGCAGCGAAAGCATGGATAAGAGGGTACTTCCCCTCTTTATCAATAGTAATAGGTGGCATTTTTACGTAAGTAGGCATAATCATGCTTATACACCGAACCTACTGTCTTGTTAAATGAAAATTATTTACATGGTGATTTTTCTGGGGTATAAGGAAGAATAAGACAAAATGGAAAAAACAATGACCGGTGTAGATTTTCAGTCGATTGACCTTGAGACATTTAAAGATCAATGCAAATCCCTATCAATAAGTGACATAGAAAAACTTATCAATAAGATAACCCCTGAACAGCTCATGTTTTTGATTCAATCATTTGAAAGTGATCCCACTTCCGAAAGCCAAAATAAACTACTCACCACACTTGCAGCCCTTGACGACCGTTCATCTTTAGAGGTTGTTGGGAGAACAATCACCGCCAATCAATTTTTCCAAATACTTAAAGATAAGCGTAAACTCAACAATTCCCCCTTGCACAAAATCCCCCCTTTGCTTGTGGGTATGAGCTTTAATGTATTCATAGAGATCTTACTTGATATTCCACTCGAGTTACTCAAGGTGCTACAGGAAGAAGGGTGCACAGAGCCGTTACAACACCAACTCACACTCTTCTGTCATGAGCTCGTCCAAGAGCTCGGGCACTTGTCAAACCACCTAATTGAACTCGAAACGCAAATTGACGCCATTGACACGAGAAAGATCAATCATGAAAATATGGTGTCAACACACAGAGATATCAAGAAATGGGAGATTTTCGCTAATGAAAACATCCTGCGTATTAAAAACGCCCTCGCTATCGCCTGGAATACAAGCCGACCCGACATCATTGATAACCTCAGCTTTCAGAAAGAATCCTGGTTGAAATACAATATACTCGTCATTGGCCATCAGAGGGAATATGACAAATCTGCCAGTGGATTGTATGCTCGTTTTGAATCAAGACTAGACACCGTTTTTTCCAATCCTGAGGACCCCAGTGATATAGAAGCACTCCATGACAGTGAACCTGCTGTTGAAGCATTAGTAAAATTCTCTTTGTGGTACCTGCA
Organism: Chlamydiota bacterium; assembly: GCA_021772365.1. Taxonomy (GTDB): domain Bacteria; phylum Chlamydiota; class Chlamydiia; order Chlamydiales; family Criblamydiaceae; genus JAJFMC01. The sequence continues at coordinate 1,430 of JAJFMC010000287.1, read as the reverse complement.
TGATTACTGGGAGATTGGCCTACTTCCTAAAGTAGTGGATGTCTCAGAGCTAGATCTGGATCCTGTAGCACATAATGACAGGGAACGCGCTGACTATCGAGCAGAGCTTTTCAAAGACGCACAAACCAACCTAGAACAACTTGGGTTGAAGACTGTTAGTGATTTAAAAAGTAAAAAAATCTATAGCAAAGAGATGCTGCAAGATTATCTTAAAAAGAACCGCTTACCTAAGTAATCTCTCACCTCAAAAGCCAAAAGCAGTTTTGCTACTCCAAGACACCACTCCATTTTATCATGGAACGACGCAGATTATTTTTTAGTTAAAAAGTTTCATCAAATCATTGAAAACAGCACCGGGAGATTGCTGTCCATCAACAGTTTTAACGACACCTTTCGCTGAGTAAAATTTCTCTACTGGAGCCGTTTGATTGTGATAAACCTTTAATCGTTCACCAACAACTTTAGCATTATCATCAGAACGTTGATTGAGCTCTCCACTACAGTTATCGCAAATATTTTCCTTTTGAGGAGGAGTAAAATACTTGTTAAAAATGGCCCCACAATCTTTGCAGCTCATTCTACCTTCAATACGCTTTACAACAATATCATCCGGTACTTCTAAGTTAATGACGACTAGATCGATATTATCACCCAGTTCTTTACCTAGAGCTTCAGCTTGTGGGATAGAACGAGGAAATCCATCAAGTAGGTAACCATCACGACAATCATCAGAAGAGACTCGATCGATAAGCATATCAACAACGATTTCGTCAGGGACAAGATTTCCAGATTCAATATATTCTTTAACCTTTAAGCCTAGTGGCGTTCCTTTACTCAAGTTCTCACGAAATAGGTCTCCAGTAGAAATATGGGGGATTCCCAGTTTTTCACTGATTTTTTTTGCTTGTGTCCCTTTTCCTGAGCCTGGAGGCCCCATTAAGATTACGACTTTCTTATTAACAGAGGACTCTTGGTCAATTGCAGCGTATGCCACAGTCCCTACAGCAGTAATAAACGCACATAACCCTATTAGTAAAACTTTCATAAAAACAACCTCTTCGAATTAGTTTTGAGAGTACCGAAGATATAGTATAACTAATTAACCATTAATACTCAATAAAGAAGAGCACAAAGGAAACGTGTTCCCTTGTGCATTAAAGTTATTATTTACCAAATTCTGAATCCGCTTAGCCACGAGCCTTGCTCTTCTTGTGGAAGTCGACTAACTTTACTTGTCAAGTGTTCTATAAATAGCATTGCTGACTGAGCAACAACTTCAGGATTTTCCATAAGAAATCCTATCCTGAAGTACATATTATCCTTGATTTGCACATCAGACTGTACCATTAAAGGATTCTCGTATTTCTCAGCGACAAAATCTTTCCATTCTGCATCTCTTTTCTCTATTTCCTTTTCTTGCATTTCCTTAG
>JAJFMC010000286.1 GCA_021772365.1 Chlamydiota bacterium | reverse complement strand
GTTTATTCAAAATATTTTTTTAATATTTAACGACCTGCATTAGGTCTCAAGGTGTCGGATGTTAAAAAAAGTTATTTGAAATTCTGTACATGAACACCTCTTATTTTCTTAATGATAAGAAGTTATGTATCACCGAATAGGTCACGCGAAGCGCTTTGGAGTAAAGCAAGAATTGCTTTTGATACTAGTTGTATAAAAGAAATTGTAGAGTCCTCTTCACTAACAGATTTCGTGTCGACAAAAGCAATCCTTGCTTTACTCCAAAGCGCTTCGCGCGACCTATTCGGTGATGGAATGTTGACTAAAATTCAAATAACTTTTTTAATGTCCGGTGCCCAGGCATTAAGACCAATAGGTGTTGACGGTTGGTGGGGTGATCACTATAATCGCAGACTTTTTAACCCCAATGACAAGGAAATATTATGCGTCATATTATTACTGCTACAATTGCTACAGCAATCGCTTTCACCGGAAACACCTTCGCACAAGACTCAATCCAGCAAGAAGAGCTTATTTCAAAAGGGAAAATCGTTCGTCCAGTGATGCAAGATGAGATGGTGAATGCCCTTAACCATCAATTCAAAATTGAGATGGATTCAGCTTACCTTTACCTAGGAATTTCTACTTACTTTGCAGAGCAGGGGTTAGACGGATTTGCTCATTGGCTTACCCTCCATGCAAAAGAAGAGTTGGAGCATGCGATGAAAGTATACAATTTTCTTCTTGATAGGGGAGTGGACATTGTATTGCCGATCCTTGAAGCACCAAAAACTAGTTGGGAATCACCGATTGATGCTTTCGAACAGGCTCTTTCACATGAAATCTACGTTTCACAAACTGTCAAAAACGAGTATGCTTTGTCTCAGAGTCTTCAAGAATATGATGCTGGTGAATTCATTTTGTGGTTCATAAGAGAACAGGTTGAAGAAGAAAATCTTTTCGAGTCAGTCCTCAATAGATTGTACTTCATCCAAGATGCACACCCCGCAGCTCTGATGTTCCTCGACATCGAAATGGGAAAACGCGAACTGTAGTCGTAACTGATAACGTAAGGGATAACCTGCCGTTGTCCCTTACGCATTAATCTAAGCCCTCAATTTCCCCTATCGTTCCACTTCATTCTTTCTTTGGAGATTCTTCATTATATCGTGGAACGGCGCAGCGTGTTCTTACACAAAAGTGTTACCTTCGTTTGAACTACGCCAAAAATCGCCTGAGTCAAGAATTATTTCACAGCCTCTACCGGTGTTTCGCTTCACAAGGGACTAACAACCTTCATCGATTCATAGGAGTCTATCAATGCCTTATAGGTCTCCAGACAAGCCATCGCAGCCTCCCTGCCTTTATTGTGTGAATTGCTGCGGCTTCTAGCTTCCGCCTGCTTGCTGTCATACGTCGTTAATACACCAAAATGTACAGGAATATTCGTATCCAACATCACACGCATCATCCCCTGAGAACACGCTTCACTGATATATTCGAAATGTGCGGTTTCCCCTTTAATGACACACCCCAAACAAACGATGCCTGAAAATCGATCTGTCTCCGCCAAATGTTTTGCTATAACTGGTATCTCAAACGCTCCGGGGGCATAGACGGTATGAATTTGATCTTGATCGATGTTATGCTCATCAAAAGCTTTTAACGCCCCCTCGTATAGGCCGTTTGTGATCGTTTCATTAAATCGACTGACAATGATTGCAAAGTGTGGGTGTTCCATGGTGATCTCCTAGGTGCTACAGCAGGTTGTTTCTACCGATTGCTCCAGTAGATGTCCCAGCTTCTCTTGTTTTGTCTTGAGGTATTTTTCGTTATTTGGTGATGGCTTTACGATATGGGGAATGCGCTCTGATACAGTAATCGCATACTTTTCCAAATCATCAACTTTCCGCGGATTATTGGTAAGTAATCGAATATTAGGAATTTTCAACTCCCGTAATATCTGTGCTGCGATCATATACTCACGGCTATCGGCTTCAAATCCAAGTTCTTTGTTTGCTTGTACGGTGTCCATCCCCAAATCCTGAAGTGCATAAGCACGAATTTTATTGGCAAGCCCAATTCCACGTCCTTCATGATGCTGATGATAGATGAGTAACCCGTTCTCCTCTTTCGCTATACGGCATAAAGCTAATTGCAACTGTTGTCCACAGTCACAACGTAATGATCCAAAAAGATCTCCTGTAATACACCCTGAATGGATTCTTAACAGAGGATTTTCTGAAAGGGGATTTGTGAAAAGCACGAGATGTTCGTCATCAGATACGGTGTCTTGATATGCGATGACGGTGAAGTCTCCAAAACGTGTCGGTAGCTTGGCTCGAGCGACTTCATGAACGAGGGTTTCGTGGTAGGTGCGGTAGGCGACAATATCGTCGATGCTGAGCATTTCTAAATTGTACTCTTTAGCGATGACTTCTAGCTCTGGATATCTCGCCATTGTGCCGTCGTCATTCATAACCTCGCACAAGACACCAGCAGGGGCGAGCCCCGTAATTCTCATAAGATCAACTGCCCCTTCGGTATGGCCCCTACGTCCAAAGACCCCCATCTCGTGAGCCCTTAAGGGAAATATATGCCCCGGGGTAATCACACTCTCCGCTCCATTCTTTGGATTTACTGCCGTCCGTATAGTATGAGCACGGTCTGCAGCAGAAATCCCCGTTGTGACTCCTTCACTTGCTTCTATCGATGTCGTGAAAGCTGTTTGATACGGAGATTTATTGTGGCTAGACATGAGTGGAAGATTTAACTCTTCTACTCGCTTAGGCTCTAGTGCTAGGCAGATCAAACCACGACCATATTTCGCTAAAAAATTGATGGATTCTGGCGTCACATGCTCTGCAGAAAGAACGAAATCGCCTTCATTTTCTCGGTCTTCGTGATCGGTGACGATAACTGCATCGCCATTTTTTAATGCTTTGATGGCTCGTTCAATTTTTCTAAGTGATGTGCGCATAACTTCTCCATATATTTTCCCAAAATGTCGACTTCGATATTTACTGAATCCCCTACATTGAGATGTGACAAGTTTGTTACTTGCCAAGTGTGTGGGATGATCATGATACTAATGGAAAAAGTGCCGTTTTTGATGGGCGAAATATCGTTGATAGTAAGGCTTATCCCATCGATAGCGATTGATCCTTTTTCAATACAGTAGCGGTACCACTTATCACTCACTTCGAAAAGTAGCTCACAACTATTACCATGGGGAGTCATTTGACAGAGCACTGCTGTTGTGTCGACGTGTCCTTGGACAATATGACCGGATAGACGCATTTCCGCTTTCAGTGCACGTTCTAGATTGATAGATGAACCGGCTGGTAAGGC
>JAJFMC010000285.1 GCA_021772365.1 Chlamydiota bacterium | reverse complement strand
TTCAATAATTTCTTCGTTTGATCAGGTTCAGGACCAACAATCCACTCAGTAAAGCCCCAACGGGAACGTACATAAGGGTTGGGATCTGTGCGTAAAAGAAACTCGCGATATTTCGCTATCGTCGACCCAAGGGTAAGAATTTCTGCACGATATCCCTTCATCACCTCTTTTATCATTTTTTTTCCGGAAGCATCTTTCAAATAGCGAACCGTTTTCTTCTTCAGAACGCGACTTTGATGAAACAATGCCCCTTTCAAAGCATTGAGATACTTCTCAAAAATTTCAATTGTCTGCTCGGAGGTCTGTGCATAACTCAGAGAACGTATCAGTTCTTGTATCGGAATCACATTATTTTTTTGGTTATGTTTCCATAATTTAACGTAATAATAAACCAGTCTAAAGTTTTCTTTCACGTTTTCATCGAGTGTATTAAGAACCTGATAAGCCCTGAGTTTTTTCATGATGTAGCGAACTTTTTCATCCAGACTGATATACTCAGCTAAGCGACGAGCATACTTTCGATGATGGATCTTTAAATATTTTTCTGTCTGAACCAAGTTAGCCATCATAGATCTGTCAATGACTGGATTTAAAAATGCCAAAAACTTTCTATAGAAGGTCCATTTCCCCTCTTTAGCCTCTTGTGCTATTCGAAAGACTCCCAGTTGACTTTCCACGCGTTTAAGAGCCCAAACGAGATCTTCTAGTGAATGCATGAGCGTATCTTTAATTGAATCAAGCACTTGTGATAACTCCGTGTTCCACTGCTCAATTCCTAGCTGATCAAGCTGTTGGAACAGCTCTTTCACACAACCTTCGAGAACTTCTTCATACTCCCAAAACGATTGATTAACAAACTGCCCCACCTCTTTCCATGTATCGGGTAGCAAAGCTTCATCAGAAGCTTGAGTGACCTGCCGGAGCTTTTTCCCAAACCCTTCTGTAGCATCGGAAAGTTTTAATTTTAAAGCTCTAGTAGGTGGAATAACAGGCGAACCTGACGAAATCTGAGGGACTGATGCTAGCAAGGCATTCCCAAGATCAGCTTCCTTTTCTTGTAAATATTTCTGTAGCTGCTCAACAAGTGTCTTATCCAGTGCAACAATTCTCTGGAAATCAATGGGTTGCCATGACATATAACGCGCTCCTAAAAGTCAACGGAGAAGGATGATAAATTTATTGTAACAAATAAGATTTTTATGATTCAAAAGGAAACCTCTCTTTTTTACAAATTTATGAATTTAGAGGAAATTACAAAAATATTTACACTGCTTTTTAGGCCTTTTTCAACCTCGCTTAGGGCTCGTTCTTGCAAACAACGCATGGTTGACTACGCCCCCCTTCCCTTATGAGTCAAAAAAAACTCTACAAAACTGCTCACTTTTTTTTTACAATCCCTTCTTTAACTACATTTTCCGATAGACACTCGAACACTTTTCCCTTAAACTGCTAATGTTTAATCCACTAATTAAACCCTCAATATCATTAAATAGTAGATTAGATAAGCCTTGCATCGCCAAGGTTATCTGTTTATACTAAAGTTAACTTTAAAAGGAATAACATGCAAAAGGGACAACACCTAGAAATCACCTGCCAATCTTGTCAAAGCCCGGTACCGTTTTCCATTTTTTCTCTTGATGAACAAGGAAACGTAATCGAATGTCAAGGTTGTGGAAAAAAATATGCGTTTAATGACGAAACATTATTACGGCAACTCAAAAAGTTTGAGCAACTATGCCAACAAATTCATGAATCAGAGGAAATTTTGGGAAGCACATCAGTCGGTATCGATGTCGGCAACCAACATGTAACGATCCCTTTTAAGTTACTGTTGACGCGCCTTAATTCGAGTTTAGACCTGACTATTGGCGATCAGCCATGTAAAATTGTTTTCCGTATAGAACCAAAACAAGATGTCACCCCAACTCTTCTCAAGAGCAATTAAAGGAGCTAACAAAGATGAGTAAGTTAGATCAACTAAGAAGTATGACCACAATCGTTGTGGATACTGGAGATATTGATGCCATCAAGGAGTATTCTCCTACTGATGCCACGACTAACCCATCACTCATTCTATTAGCTACGGGACAACCTCAGTATAAACACCTGATTGACGAAGCGGTTTCTTATGGAAAACAGCATGGAGATGACGGCGCTAATACTTTGACACTAATCATGGATAAACTTTTCGTCAATTTTGGAGTTGAAATTCTGCAGTTGATACCTGGCCGTGTCTCTACAGAAGTGGACGCCCACCTTTCTTTCGATATCAATGGCAGTGTCAGTAAAGCTCATGATTTGATTAAGCTTTATGAAAGTGCTGGAATTGACCGCAAACGCATTCTTATTAAACTTGCTTCAACGTGGGAAGGTGCTAAGGCTGCACAGATTCTGGAGAAGGAAGGAATTCACTGTAACATGACCTTGATGTTTTCACTTGCTCAAGCAATCGAATGTGCAAATGTAGGAGCTACTTTAATTTCTCCCTTTGTCGGCCGTATTCTTGACTGGTTTAAGAAGGCTGAAGGCGTGGACGGTTATCCAGCTTCAGAAGACCCAGGTGTAAAATCCGTTTCGACAATCTTTGACTACTACAAAAAGTTTGGTTACGAAACACAAGTAATGGGTGCAAGCTTTAGAAATTCCGGTGAAATCACTGAACTCGCCGGTTGTGATCTCCTTACTATATCGCCAAAATACCTTGAAGAGCTTGCGAAGACTGAGGGAGATGTTCCGTTAAAGCTTGATGCAGCTAAGGCTAAGCAATCATCGATTGAGCGTATCGAAATGGATGAGAGTACTTTCCGTTGGATGTTCAACGAAGATCAGATGGCTACGGAGAAACTCTCCGATGGGATTCGTAAGTTTGCTTCGGACTACCGCAAACTCCAGAAAAAAATTCGCGAAACCTACAGCATCTAAGCGAAAGATCACCGAATAGCTCGCTCGAGGTTAAATGTTAAATAACGAACATCATATCTCGAACGAGGTCTTTCCATGAAGCTCGAAGGTTTCTTCGAGGGCATTTGCAAATTGAAACAGCAGGTCTTCATTACAATATTTCGAAACAACATTTAAACCGACTGGGATTCCTTCAACGCTTACACCTGCGGGTAGCACCATGCTGGGATGGCCAGTAAGATTGTTAAGAAGTAGGTACGAAAGGGCCTTTAACGAATATTTAAAACACCCATCGACCATATCTTCCTCTCCTACTTCTTCTATGGTAAATGGAGTCATGACGGATGAGGGGGTAATGATCAGGTCGTAATCATTTAACACAGTATTAAACTTCTCGCGTATCCGGCTAAAAATATTGACTCCGGACGAAATACTAACTCCTGTTACCGTTTTTGCATAATTCAACCAACGGTGTGTGCCACGCATCAAATGATTACATGCTCCATGTTTATCCATCTCACAAAGAGCCACAATTGGTACATAATGTTCTCACGAAAATACATTGCTGTAGTGTTTCAAAATATCTACTTCAATATCAATCTCAACCTTATCGACCTGAAAACCTGTCGATTCAAGT
>JAJFMC010000284.1 GCA_021772365.1 Chlamydiota bacterium | reverse complement strand
CTACGTCAGAAAGGTGCTGTTTTTATTGAAGATCTTGAAGAAGTGCCTGAAGGTAAACGATTGATTTACTCTGCACACGGCGTATCTCCTCAGGTCAGAGAACATGCAAAACGACGTAATCTTATAGAAATTGATGCAACTTGCGGTCTTGTCACGCGAGTACACTCTGCCGTCAAAAGATTTGCTGCGCAAGGTTGCCAAATTGTTCTTATCGGGCATAAACACCATGTAGAAGTAATCGGTACTGCTGGAGAAGCGCCAGAAGTGACAACAATTGTTGAATCTGTTGAAGATGTCGAAAAATTATCATTTTCACTAGATCAAAAATTGTTTTATATCACACAAACGACATTGAGTCTTGACGATGTAAAAGATATCACCAAGGCTTTGTCAGAAAAATATCCTCACATACAGACTTTACCCAGTTCTTCTATCTGCTACGCAACGACAAACAGACAAATGGCTCTTCGAGAAATTACTGATGTAACAGACCTTGTCCTTGTTGTTGGAGACCCATTGAGTTCAAACTCCAACAGACTGACTGAAGTTGCTGAAAATAGAGGGGTGAGCTCTTATTTGATAAATAATGAAAAAGAAATAAACCCCGAATGGCTAAATGGAGTATCTACAATAGGGCTTACCGCAGGCGCATCGACTCCGGAAGATATTGTCCAGAAATGCATCACTCGTCTCATGGAGTTAGGGGTTGAAGAGGTAGAAGATGTCGTCTTTACCCAGGAAGATGTTGTTTTTCAGCTCCCTAAAAGTGTTGTTAATGCCACATTTGCACCAACGAAATAGGTAGGTAACAAGATGAAAAAATCGTGGGTGTTGCTAGGTGGATTGGTTGTTAATACTTTTTTTGCACCGCTTTCCGCACAGTTTTCAGGTTTTGATGTTCAAGATTTTTCTTATGGTCTCGGCTATACATATCGTGAAGATCAACTAAATTGGAATTTTGCCGGACCGAATGATACTCCTAATGTCCTATCTGAGTTAGAATGGAATGATCTGCGTATCAATCAGGTGACTTTTGCGACCTCTTTGACAACTTGTAACCGTCTTTATTTTCGGGGTTATGCCGACTACGGTCGAATCTTTCACGGAAAAAATAGAGATTCCGATTACCTAAAAAGTGATCGTCAAGAAGAGTTTTCAAGAGCTTTGACTGAAGCGGGTCGTGGAGAAGTATTTGATCTATCAGCAGGGATTGGCTATCAGTGGTCTTGGTGTTGTGATCGGCTACGTTTGGCTCCTATAGTAGGATTGTCCTGGCAAGAACAGCATCTGCGAATGTATCACGGAGAGCTGGTGATTCCCGTTATGGAAGAAATCGAAGACCTTCATAGTTCCTATAAGACGCGTTGGTGGGGGCCTTGGATAGGTGTTGACTTGGTTGGTCAGGTTAGTTGCAATATTTCTCTTTTTGCCTCTTTTGAATACCATTGGGCTCCCTATCAAGGAAAAGGACATTGGAACCTTCGTGATGATCTGTTTAATGAGTTTAAACACTCTTCAAATGGACGTGGGTGGGTGACTCAGGGAGGTGCTAATTATAACATTTGTGGTAATTGGTCCTTGTCGCTATTGGCTTCCTACCAGAATTGGTGTGCAAAAAATGGCACTCATACCATTAGAGTGATGAATGAAGAATTCGAAGTGGTTAAATTGAAAGCCCGCCTTAATGATGTGAACTGGCGTTCTTTCCAAGCGAGTGTCTTGCTGACTTATTGCTACTAGTGTCATCAAAATCTACGTATAAAATCTCTTGCTTGATGGTGGTCAAATAGAGTATAATAAGAAATTCAAATGAATTGGTGAACTGTGAAAAAAAAGATACGAAGAACGCCCAAAAATTACAGCGGAACTGCATTGACAACACATCAGCTTTCTGATCTACTACCCCAAGTTCTTGTCAATGTGAATGATGCTTATAAAGAGCGGCCAGATCTGGTTTTGGCGGCGTGGTCAGACGTTATCGGACCTAAACTTGCGTCAATGACCCAGGCTGTTTCTTTCTATGACGGTAAGCTATTTGTAAAAGTAAAAAACTCGACATTATTCAGTCTGTTGAATCAACATGATAAGCCCAAATTGCTTTTCAAGTTGAAGCAGCAATTTCCCAAACACAACATCAAAAACATTGTGTTTAAGATGGGGTAAACGTTTCAATTTTAAGGTGGTTTAACAATGGCTAATGATACTCTCAGCCCAGAGATTCCAGATGTTCAGACAGAGAAAGAGGATAAGCACGTGACAGAAGAGAAAAAGAATTACGATCAGAGTTCCATCACAGTCCTCGAAGGTTTACAAGCTGTTCGAGAACGTCCTGGTATGTATGTCGGTGACACAGGAACTAACGGTCTTCATCAGCTTGTCTATGAAGTTGTCGATAACTGTATCGATGAGGCGATGGCCGGCTTCTGTACGCATATATGGGTGACATTACATAAAGACGTGTCTTGCTCGATTGAAGATAATGGACGAGGAATCCCTATCGGTATTCATGAAAAGCAGTCCAAAACACAAGACCGACAAGTTTCAGCCTTAGAAGTTGTAATGACCATCCTGCATGCTGGCGGTAAGTTTGATAAGAGTACCTATAAAGTTTCCGGTGGTCTCCATGGGGTAGGGGTTTCTTGCGTGAACGCTCTATCTAAGAAGATGCTCGTTCAGGTCTACAAAAATGAAGAAATTCATGAAATGGAGTTCTCACAAGGAAAAGTCATCGAAGACTTATCCACCAAGGGAGAAACTTCCAAACGTGGAACAAAAGTTACTTTTTGGGTTGATGACTCAGTGATGTCAGTCACCGAATTCGAATACGATATTCTTGCTAAACGTCTTCGTGAACTGGCCTTCCTTAATAAAGGAATTAACATATACTTTCACGACGAGCGGTCTGAGGATAAAGACGATGTTAATTTCTGCTACAGCGGCGGTCTTGCATCATTCGTTTCCTACCTTAATGAAACAAAAGAACCTCTCTTTCAAGAGCCCGTTTACATCCACGGCGCTCGCGAAGGCGATGATGGACCGATCGAAGTTGAAATAGCCTTGCAATGGAATGAAACTTTTAACGAAACAACATTCTCTTTTGTCAACAACATCTCCACGAAGTATGGTGGAACGCATCTAACAGGATTTTCTACCGCGTTGACTCGTGTGCTTAACAGCTACATCAAAAACAATAATCTCCTCAAAAATGAGAAAGTTTCGATTTCCGGCGACGATATGCGTGAGGGGTTGACCGCAGTCATTTCGGTTAAAGTGGCGAATCCACAGTTCGAAGGACAGACTAAGCAGCGCCTTGGAAATAGCGATGTTGCCTCTGTTGTCCAGCAAATCGTAGGTGAGGAGCTGAATGTCTATTTAGGGGAACATCCGCAAATAGCTAGAACCGTCGCTGATAAAGCAATACTCGCTGCCAAAGCGCGAGAAGCTGCTAGAAAGGCACGAGATCTAACATTACGAAAATCAGCTCTCGACAGCGCTCGCCTTCCCGGTAAGCTGACCGATTGTCAGGAAAAAAACCCGGAATTTTGCGAAATCTATATCGTTGAGGGGGACTCTGCAGGTGGATCGGCTAAGTCAGGACGTGACCGCCGCTTCCAAGCGATTCTACCAATTCGAGGTAAAATTCTTAACGTCGAAAAAGCACGATTGGACAAAGTCCTTAGGAACCTAGAAGTGGGTAAGATGATTGCCGCCTTAGGTTGTGGAATCGGTATAGATGCCTTCAATCTCGAAAAACTGCGTTACCACAAAATTATCATCATGACAGATGCCGACGTCGATGGATCGCACATTCGTACCCTCCTGCTCACTTTCTTCTACCGCAATATGCCAGCACTCATTGAAAATAATTTCATCTATATCGCACAGCCCCCTCTCTACAAGGTGACGCGTAAGAAGAAAGGGAAGTATATCCATTCTGAGAAAGAAATGGATGAGTACCTCATGCAATTAGGAGTTAGCGATATAAAAATGCGATTAGTACAGGAGGATAAGCAGCTGGAAGGCGTAGAGATGCAGCCGCTTGTCGATCTTATCCTCGAAACAGAGTCTGTCGTTGGCCGTATCGAGCGCAAGGGCATCACTTTCAGCGAATTCATGGGAATGCGTAACCAGGCAGGTAAGCTTCCTCAGTTCCAGATAGAATTAATCGATGGCCTAAAATTCGTCTATTCTACCGATGAGTTTGAGCAGCTACGTAAAACAGATGAAGAAGAGCAGCAACAACGTCATGAAGAAACCCTTGCGGCGATTCCTGAAGAAGAACAAACGGAAGAGATGAAGACTTTCCGTCCTAAACGCTTACATTTCGTAGAACTTTTTGAAGAAAATTCGTTTAATGCCCTATCAGAAAAACTGGGGTCGTTTGGTTTCACCTTCACTGACTACCTGACAGCATCGCGTGAATTGATTGATGTAATCGAAGATGACGACACCAAACACACGTACAGCACTCTGTATGAAGTCATCCAGTATGTCCGTGCAAATGGACGAAAAGGGATCGAAATCCAACGCTTTAAAGGTTTGGGTGAAATGAATGCCGACCAGCTTTGGGAGACGACGATGGATCCTGCTGTTCGCACCCTTGTTCAGGTTAAGTTGAATGATGCAATCGCTGCCGATCAGATGTTCAGCATGCTGATGGGTGAAGAGGTACCGCCGAGAAGGAAATTTATTGAACAACACGCACTATCAGTAGAAAACCTCGATATATAATAGATCAATAACAAAACAAATTAGAGACTTAGGGGAGACCATCCATGTCGTATACGGAGAATGAAAAGATCGTCACTAGGAATGTCGAAGATGAGATGAAGGAAAGTTACCTTCGCTACTCGATGTCTGTGATTATCTCAAGGGCATTGCCAGATGTTCGTGATGGACTAAAGCCATCACAGCGACGTATCCTCTTTGCTATGCGTCAGCTGAATCTAGGACCTAGCTCCAAACATCGTAAATGCGCCAAAATTTCCGGTGACACTTCCGGGGATTACCACCCTCATGGTGAACAGGTGATTTATCCAACGCTCGTTAGGATGGCGCAAAATTGGGTGATGCGCTACAGCCTCGTCGACGGTCAAGGGAACTTTGGTTCTATCGATGGAGACCCTCCCGCTGCGATGCGATACACAGAAGCGCGAATGACTCACGCCGCCGTCCAGCTGATGGAAGATCTCGACAAAGACACGGTCGATTTGACCCCCAACTACGATGAAACAAAAAAAGAACCGGTCGTCTTCCCTGCAAAATTCCCGAATCTCCTCTGCAACGGATCATCAGGGATCGCCGTTGGGATGGCCACGAATATTCCTCCTCACAACTTTAAAGAGTTAATTGCTGCTACAATCATCGTTCTCGATGATCCACAAGCTACTATTGAAGATATCATGCAGGTAATGCCTGGTCCTGATTTCCCGACAGGTGGTGTCATCTGCGGAGTACGTGGTATCAATGAAGCCTATCATACTGGCCGTGGGAAGTTGACTCTCCGTGGAGTGATCCGTGTTGAGCAAATGGAATCGAATGTCGACAGAGAACGCCTTATTGTTGATGAGATCCCTTACAACGTTAACAAATCAAGACTTATCGAACACATCGCTGATTTGGTCAACAACAAGCAAATCACTGGTATATCTGACCTTCGCGATGAATCTGATAAAGATGGAATGCGTATCTCATTCGACCTCAAGAAGGGTGAAATAGCTGAAGTGATAATCAATCAGCTGTATAAGTTCAGCGACCTACAGGTGACCTTTGGTTGTAACATGTTGGCTCTCGACAAAGGGCTGCCCCGAACCTTGAATGTCAAGCAGTTCATTACTGCATGGGTTGATCACCGTATCGAAGTGGTACGTCGTCGTACGCGTTACGAGCTAAGAAAAGCTGAAGCCCGTGCACATATCCTGGAAGGATACCTCCACGCAATCGATAATCTTGATGACGTGGTAAAAATCATTCGTGCAAGTGATAACCGTGAAGAAGCGCGCGCCGAATTGATCAAACGCTACGAATTCTCTGAGAAACAAGCTAATGCAGTCCTCGACCTTCGTCTCTACCAGCTAACTGGATTGGAGCGCGACAAGCTACAGAATGAATATGACGAACTGCTCAAAAAAATCGAACACTACAAAGCGATCCTTGCTAGTGAACAGATGGTCAAAGATATCATCAAAACCGAATTGGAAGATATCTCCAAAAACCATCGCTCTCCTCGACAAACACAAATCGTTCCCGCAGAGACAGATGTTAACATGGAAGATCTGATTGCTAACGAAGAAGTGTTTATCACTATTTCTGCAGACGACTACATTAAACGTATGCCTCTCGATACCTTCAGGGAACAGAGACGTGGTGGACAGGGCGTTTCCGGTGTCAATCTAAGAAAAGATGACGACGGAATCAAAGGCCTATATGTCGCCATGACCCATGAATACCTACTTATCTTCACCAACTACGGCCGCGTTTACTGGATTAAAGTGTGGCAGATTCCTGAATCTAGTCGTAAGTCTAAAGGTAAAGCGCTCATTAATCTTCTCGAAGACCTTCGTGAAGGGGAAGTCATCGCGACAATCCTCCGAACCCCAGGTTTCGAAGAAGAAGCTGCTATCATGATGGCCACCAGGAACGGTATTGTCAAAAAAACTAACCTCAATGCCTTCAGCAACCCGCGTCGCAAAGGGATCTGGGCTCTGCAAATTGATGAAGGAGACGAGTTGATTGGTGCACGTCTCGTCAGAGAGGGACAACAGGCTATGCTCTTTACCGCTAACGGTATGGCTGTTCGTTTTGACGAAGCAAAAGTTCGGTCCATGGGCCGTATGGCACGTGGTGTCAAAGGTGCATCATTGAGAGGGGAAGGAGATACAGTTATTGGTATGGAATCTGTTAACGGTGATGAAAGCGTTCTCATCGTTTGCGAAAATGGATTCGGTAAACGTTCCAACGTCGACGACTTCAGACAGACAAATAGAGGTGGTGTTGGAGTTAGATCAATTATCACGTCCGAGAGAAACGGAAAAGTTGTTGGAGCACGTACCGTCGCCGATACTGACGGAATCATCATGATGTCTGCTAGCGGGCAAACCGTACGTATCTCCATGAAAGATGTTCGGGTAATGGGCAGAAACACTCAAGGGGTGCGCCTTGCAAACGTTAAAGAAGGTGATAATCTCGTTGTTGTACAGAAACTTGAAGGTGTTGAAAATGATGGAGAGGTGTCTGAAGAAGCTGTTTCAACAGAAACACCGGTTGTTCCTGAAGCATCAGTTACGCCTGAAGCATCAGTTACTCCTGAAGCACCCTCACAACCTGAAGAATAATGAGTGAAACGAAACATAGCCCTCTCTTCGTCACCCTAGAAGGTGGCGAAGGGACCGGTAAGTCTACAGTAATTGAACGTTTATCTAATGATCTCCGGGAGAGAGGTTATGATGTCTTAACTACCCGCGAGCCTGGTGGATCGAAACTTGGTGAGCAGATACGCGTCTGGCTTCTCCACCACAAACCTGACGTAAAGGTCGGTGACTACGCTGAACTTCTACTTTTCCTTGCTGCACGCACACAGCATCTCGAAGAAATTATACTACCGGCCCTCAATCATGGGAAAGTTGTTCTTTGTGATCGCTTTAACGATTCAAGCGTCGCCTACCAAGGAGCTGCCCGAGGTTTGGGAATGGAAGCTGTCGAAAAACAGTGCGAGCTTGCTTGTCGGGGTGTGTCACCTGATATAACCCTCTTTATGGACGTAGATCCAAAGATAGGACTCGAGCGCACGCGGAAGACTGTTAAAGCCTCAGCGTCAGAAGGGCAGGTTGACCGCATAGAATCAGAAGAGTTAGCTTTTCATGAAAATGTTCTTCAAGCAATGAGACTCTTAGCGAAAAAACACCCCGAGCGTATCAAAACCATCGACGCTTCACAGCCGTTGGATGACATGTACACTCATTGTTTGGAAGTAGTACTCGACGCCTTGGAGGTTCACAGGGTATAAGTTTGTAGACTCATAATGTTGAAAGATAAGTCCGCTTCTCCGTTTTTTTACAGGATGAGCAGGATAGACAGGATATCATGATGGTCTTCATAGCTAAAAAAACTTCCTACTTATCCTACCTACCCTGGTCATCCTGTAAAAAAAGTAATGGTGACGTCATGAAGGAGTATAATACTCATCCCTGCAGCATATGAGTTCCTAAATTTTCTCTCTGTAATTATTTTTCAAAATCGTTTAGAATAGGTCTATCGCAACGAGCTTTAAAATGGTAATCTAAGTCAATGTTTGAAAATATTATTGGTAATGACCATATCAAAGACTACCTCAACAGGATGGTCGAAACGCAAACAATCGGGAACTCCCTACTATTCGCCGGTCCCGAAGGCATCGGCAAGAGCCTTTTTGCTATAGAACTTGCTAAATTGGTCATGTGCCAGAATGACCCTCACGGATCACATAAACACAAAATTGAAACGGGTAACCATCCCGATATACGACATTTCCGCCCGGAAGGGAAGTCTGGTATTCATAGCATCGAATCCATGCGTCAATTTAATGATGATGTTTATCTACACCCTTTTGAAGCAAAATGGAAGGTGTACATCATTCATGATGCTCACCGCATGATGACCTATAGCGCTAACGCTCTCCTCAAAACGTTCGAAGAACCTTCAAAACAAAGTATTATTATCCTTCTTACACACTCTCCTGAAGCCTTGTTACCCACAGTCCTTTCCCGCTGCCGTACTCTACATTTTCATAGGGTACGTGATCGCGATATCTCAATGTTCCTTACAGACCAGCACCACAGCCCCTCGGACGAGGCGCGTCGCTACGCAGAAATGGCCGGTGGTTCAGTCGGTAAAGCCTTGAAGCTAATGCAAAAGGGTGGCGATCCGTTGCGCGACCGAGTCCTTGAGTTCTTGGCAAAAGGATGTGTGAGTACCTACGCAGAATTAACGGACTTCGTTAAAGAAATCAGTAGCCAGGTTGACATATCAAAAAAGGAGGCTGAGACAACCATTCGAGAAGAGCTTCTCGCTGGCTCCTCTATTGATGACATGTCGGCAACACAGAGAAATGGCATCAACAAAGAGGTTGAAGGGGCTGTCGCTATGCGCCAGCTTCATGGAGCTCATAGCCTTCTCGACATTATCATTACCTGGTACAGGGATGTACAACTTTTATATCTGGGTGGCGATAACCGCTACATAATCAATAAAGATTACGAGCCGGTAATGCAGGAAATGGTCATTGTTGCTGAACCACTTCCCCTGGAAGAAGTACAGGAGATGATCAAAAGTGCACGTGCATCCTTAGCACGTTCAACCTCTCTGTCAATTTGCTTAGAGAATCTGTTTCTCAAACTAAACTTTTTATGATAAAGTAGTTTTCTTAAATATCATCATTAGGAGAGTCACATGACTACAAAAAGAGCAAAAGTTGTTATCATTGGATCTGGGCCGGCAGGATATACAGCAGCAATCTATGCCTCTAGAGCAAATCTTGAACCTGTCCTTTTTGAAGGTTTTTTTTCAGGACCTGCAGGTGGACAGCTGATGACAACGACAGATGTTGAAAACTATCCCGGATTCCCTGAAGGTATCTCTGGACCACTACTCATGGAGCATTTTCGTAGACAATCCACTCGCTTTGGAACAATTCTTGTGCCCGATGACGTTGTCGAAGTAGACTTTAGTAGTCATCCCTACACCGTTAGAGGTAAAAATAACGAATACCTCGCTGATTGTGTGATTATCTCAACAGGTGCGACAGCAAAACGTTTGGATATTCCTGGAACACACGATGGAGAATTATGGCAGAAAGGTGTAACTGCTTGTGCTGTGTGTGATGGAGCGATGCCGATTTTTCGTGAAAAAGACCTGTACGTCATTGGTGGTGGCGACTCCGCTATTGAAGAGGCGACATTTCTCACAAAATTTGCCAAAAAAGTATATCTCGTTCACAGACGTGATGAACTTCGTGCATCTAAAATTATGCAGCAACGCGCAATTGAACACCCAAAAGTCGAAATCCTTTGGGATACAGTCATCACTTGCGTTGACGGTGAACATGTTGTCGAAAAAGTTCACCTTAAGAACGTTAAAACCGGAAAAGAAGAACTTCGCGATGCTGGCGGCGTGTTCTTTGCTGTAGGCCATAAACCGAATACAGGCTTTCTCAAGGGACATATCGATCTATATGATACAGGATATATCAAAGTAGAGAATGGAACGACACGCACCTCTAAGGAATTGGTTTTTGCTTGTGGTGATGCAATGGATCATGTATACCGCCAAGCCATAACAGCTGCTGGAACAGGTTGTATGGCTGCAATCGAAGCTGAACGTGAATTAGCTGCAAGAGGAATAGCTGAATAATGCGAAAGCTTTTTCTTATCCCACTGCTTTTATGGTCATCATGGCTTTCGGGTACCGACCTGAAGCCATGGTTTCCTCGGTATCTTGAGTTTCAATCGTATTTTACGTATCTACACCAGCAGTATTGTGATGTGAACGAAGGAACGCGGACGATATATTGGAAATCGAAAGATGACTTTTATATCGCGGGTCTTGAGTTAGCGTATGACGACTTTTGTGGCGAGATGGAACTTACCTTTTCCGGTACTAAACGTCATCACCTTGGACCTGACAATGCTAAAGCAACCTTGCGCTATCAGATTTTTGACGATATCATTGGCGATCCGGTAAGCCTCGTTGCGGGTGTCACAATTGCACAAGTGTTTTCGTTATCACTAAAAGATGTGAGCACCTTTCACCACGGCGGCATAGAAGGGGAGTTTCATGTCGCTATCGGTAAAGAGTGTCCTTGTTATAATACATGGACATCGAGAACATGGGCTGTTGCCGGTATCGGCATGGGTGACCACGGCTCACCATGGCTACATGGCGAGTTAGCTTGGGAGTACAATTGGTGCGACCGCCAACGCGTTCGCCTTTACGCCGAAGGGATTTACGGCTTGGGTGACGAAAATCTCGACGTGTTCCTCTTCGATGGTTATGGTTCCATCATGCACCAATCCATCGACTTTGGGACGGTGTATCGCTATACGTTCGAATGTGACGGGTCGTTAAGCTTAGGCTACGCCCACCGCTTCCATGCAAGGAATTGCCCTGTAAACGCTAATATTTATTACATCTCTTACGATTACCCCTTCGGCCTTTAGAGACTGTCAGTAAATCCTCTTAAATGACTAGAAATTGGATCTGTTCAGTTTAATAATGTAATTAAATATTCTAGTGTTAATTAACTGGTTGAGGTTTTTTATTAAATATATTGTTGACAATTTTAAAACAGTTAGTTATAATAAGTTTATAAGAAACCTGTTAGTGCTTTGACAGACGAGAAGTTTCACCCTCATTTTTCTTCTCCTCTACACAGCACCATTTTTTAGCCTGTAAAGAAGAGTTTTCCCTCATTTTTTCTCTTGTTTGCGGGCTTTTTTTTACCCTAATTTTATTGGTAGCATTGGCGGGTGATGTCGGAAGTAGTAGAACATTTGGAGAACTTGACGGATGATTAAAAATGCCAAATAATCCACAGAATCCTTGGTTTTTGACCGATTGAAGACAAAGGCCATACGCTTGAGTTCTAACTGACTTAGATTTTCATAATCTTTTGCTACTAGTAGAAGGCTATTCTTCCCCAGAAAGCTTTTAAATACCAATTTGATCGCTTTTTTGAGGTCTTTACTAAGTGGACTAATCGAGTCGTTTATGCGTTTCAACGATTTATGGTCCTTCCTGTCAAATTTTCGTCTTACAGGGTCTTTTAGATCCAACAGAGCAGCATAGAGGTTATGGGCAACCATTGAAATAGTGAACTCGTCTTTGTCTATTACGTCTTTGAATATTTTGGGTAGGAGATCACACTGATTGAGGAGAAGATCGCGATATGTCAGGGGTAAACTGATGATGGGTAGGGAATTTTCTGCTTCTTGACCGCCTTTTTTCTCTATCACAACTTTGAAATTCATTCGTACGCGTGCTAGTTGGTCGATCGTTTCATGGTTGCCTAGTGCAAGAAGCATCCTCTCTGTCCCAAAGAATACAGGTTTCCACCCAACTTGCATTCCTTCTTCTGCTAGACTCGATGCGTTGACGTCGGCAGTGATATCATACGTTCCGGGAAGAATTTTGAAGTCATGCTTTACTCCTCCGGGGTAGCAGCGAAAAGAGTCTTTAGCATTGATGATTGTATGATTGTTTTCTTGGTAATCAATCGTCACTTTATATCCCGCTTCGATAAGGTTGGAGGTGCTCTTCTGAAAGTGGCGAAGGTCTGTATTCAAGGGGTATTCGCGATTTTTCACCATCTTACCAAAAAATGGAGTATGAGTATGAATAAAGCGCCGTATCTCCTCAATTTCTTGACCATTTATCCAGAGCTCTTCCCAATCGAAGCGTTTATGAATTTCGTTTAACGATAGATGTTTGGATAGACGTTGATAAAGGTCTTTCGAAAGAAGGTAATCTTTAGGTTGGGAACTTTTTTGGGGAAATAGAAAATGTCGGATAAACAGGTCACAATCGACTATAGTTTGATTAGCTCTCAATTTTTGCTTCAATACAGGGAAAACAATTGATACCTGTAGTTTGTTGTCCATGCGCCGTACTTTGTGCATGGAAAATGCGTCTGGTAGCTCATTAGATAGAAAAAATCCCTTAGCCGAAAGTTTATCGGTTACTTCCTTCTCAAGATGCCTAATATCACCATGATAAATCGCGTATTTGCTATCACATTTAAATAACGTCTTCTTCTGTTTCTCTACCAATTCCGGCGATATTTCGAGGATCAAGTAGAAAAGGTTGTCGTAAAATCGCTTTCGTAAACTGTCTTTACCTGTATTTTTACTGGCTGCGTAGTTGATGATGTCGCGAGCGAAAATGCCTGTCCCTGCACCGCCTTCGATGATGTGGAAGGGCTCGTTGATGACAAGGGAGTTGTCATCGATCATTTTCATCCATAGTTGAAATATCAGCTCACCCGCCCACATTCCGTAGTGGGGAGAATGGCGCATTGGTTTTGTTTGAAAATCCCGTCCGAGGCCCTGGTTAGTGGTGTAATAACCGACTTTGGAGTCATACAACGAAAACTCCATATACTCTTTGAAAGTGAAAGCCTGAGAGATAGCCTTAGCCCTTCCTCGTTTATATTGGGAAATATCGAGATCAAGTGTGTCAATTAAGGAATAATGTGAAGGTGTTTTATCGCTGTTCAGGTCGATGGATAGAATATCCAAACACCTCTTGTTTTGGTGCGGGGATAGTTGCAACCTTTCAGAAGAGCGGTACTCGTACTGGTACTTTACTCCATTACAAATATCTCGAATAAAGTAATGTTTTTCTTGGTAGCTTGAAAATAGTAGGTCTAGCATACTTACAACCCTCCTCTACAAAAGAGCTTGTTGTAGTGTAAATGAATATTTTAATCAAGGGGTGGGGGAAGGGTGCCGTGGCTTAAAAGCTCTCGCTTCTGTTTTGATTGTCTTCCACATGGAATTCAACACTGAAAGTTGTTGCTCTGTCAGGTCGAGAAGAATGACAAAGCAATCGTTGTTTTTCGCGAAAGCTGCTTTGGTCCAATTCGCAGAGCCGTTCACTAATATTGTTTCATCGACCAACAAAAATTTATGGTGAAGAAGCCCTGGATTCGTATTGATAAGTAATGGTATTTTCTCTCGATACAGATACCTCGCTATTTTTTTGCTGGAACTCTTCGTTGAGTCGCGGTCAATGACTGCTTCGATTTTTACTCCTCTTAAAGCTGATCGTACAACGGCCTCGGCGAAATCTCTACGCGTCCATGTATACATCGCGATTTTTAAAGATTTCTTCGCTTGGTCGATGAGGGAAATGATCCTATCGATCGCCTTTTGATTACTTGGTAAAAACCACAGCTCCAACGGTTGACTTCCTACGATGAAAGTTTTGGATGTATCCTGTTTACTGGGCTTTCCAATAGCGACTTCTTTGGCGCGTTGCTTTACGAAAGAGGCAATCTCTCGGCTGTCAAAAGCCATCACGAGGTTGCCGTGAATCCTTAACGAATGTCTCGATAAATTGGCAGAGCCAAGCAGAACGAGGTAATCATCGACGACCAATATCTTTAAATGCATTAACCCATTGTCGTGACGCTGGTACACCTTCACACTGCTTCCAAGATATTTTTTGGCTCGACGTGATGCATTCCCATCACAGATAACCGTTACGTCTACACCCTCTTCAGCTTTCCGACGTAGCGCATGTGTGACAGAAGGATCGCTCAGGTTGTAGATCAGCAAAAGGATCGACTCCTCTGCAGATTCTATTGATTGTAAATATGCTTTCGTTAAATCATCACGTGACTGGTTACTGTACAATAACGTATCGCCACCTTCAGCCGGTAAGGTGACTGTTGTGATCCGCTCAGCAATTTGGTAAAGGCTGTAGGAAAGTAAAACAGCGGACAGGAAGATGATCAAGAGTCTAGAAGCATACATTATAAACGAGTGGGGCTATTGAGTTCTGTTATGGACTGTTGGAGGCCGGTGAACCGTTTTTTGACCTCGTCATTATTGACGGCG
>JAJFMC010000283.1 GCA_021772365.1 Chlamydiota bacterium | reverse complement strand
TATTAGAGAAAAATAGGCTTTTTTAAGCATGGTGTCCCTTATTTAAGTAAATAGACTTTTGAGCTTCTATCATCGGTTTTGTTCAATTTTTGGACGAAGTCGAGTCCTTCAAAACTCTTAATAATAGAGTTTCGGCTCTTTGATTTTCATTTTACCAAATTTGGGGTGAAAAATACCAGCAAGGAGAATGGGAAATGTACATATTTTCCATATTTCACGTGATTTTCCTCTAAAATATGGCACTTTGGAAAAAAAAGTTTAAATTTTGCGGTTTTTTCTTGATATAATCTCTTTTTTAAGTATAATAGTTAATTCAAATGTTTGAAATGTACGCTAGTTTAACAAATCGAGTACTGAGTAAGCGAAAGAGAAGACTTTTATGCTTTTAGCATGATTATATTGAAACCTGTATTGATCTAGTGAATGAAATTGTTAGTTTGAGGGCGTAGCTATTATTAACAGAGTTTATTTAAAAATGTGACTAAATTAACGTGTTTTACTTATTAATACAAGGAGGTTCCAATGCCTGACTATAAGGATGAAGGAACATTTACAGAAGAATTAGTAGTAACCTCAACAGACACTGTTGTTGATGGCGATAGATATGTTTCTATCACTGAAGCTGCTAAGATCAATAAAGTAACTCGACAAGCAATTTATATTGCTATTAAGTTGGGTAAGCTAAGGGCAAAAAAAGAGTCCACTCGTTGGACAATTAACTTGGGCGATCTAGAAGAATACCGTAAGCAAAAATATTCTCGATCCAAGTCTGTTTTTGACGGAGAGTTAATTTTCGATAATCATAAAGGTTATTTTTCAGTAAACCAGGTAGCAAAGATGCTTGAAGTGCCAGCACAGAAAGTCTACTACGCTACAAGAATTGGTTACATGAAAGCTGTTCGTAAAGGTGCTGCTTGGGTAATCCATTCAGATGATGTCGAAGCTTATAAGCACGACTATTTACAAGTAAAACAGCGTCGTGAAGACAAAGTTAGCTAATCAGATAAAGCAGTTATCTTTTCGTTAAAAGCGTAGACATGAACCTCATGTTTACGCTTTTTTTTATAGCCAATAATCTGGAAAAATTGTACAAAGTCGAGTTCTAACTCTATATCTATTTTTTAGAGGGAATTGCAAAAAGAGTTGAAGCTGTTTTCTAGAGATTTTTTTTGGCTCGCAAGGGGCGGAGTTCACAGCCAACCATGCGTTGTTTACAAGAACGAGTCCGAAGCGAGACAGAAAAAGGCCTAGAAAACAGCCCAAATATTTATGCAATTCTCTCTTTAAATAAAATATTGAAATATGAAGGGGCGCACATGTTAAATTTGCCAGGAGAAGTTACTAGCAAGTATACCTTACCTGAAAATTGTACTCAGGATCAACTTGTTGAGGATTTACATAATCGTATTGATTTTGCTGTTTCCTTTTTTAAATCGATACCGCATCAAAAAGGGTGGTTGAATGAAGATGAAAATCAGGCACTCGTTTCTAAATGTATTTCAAAATTTGAAGGACTAGCGCTTGGGGGAAAATTAGCAGCAGAAGATGCTAGAAAAGTTTATGCGGCTATTGTAGAAGGGGGATTTGGTAGTCTGTTTAATACGATTACCTGCCGTTTTTCAAAGAATAGTGATTTGTTTTTCAATAAAATGTTATTCAATGCTATTTCAGAAAATTCGCGTAAGCCTAACTTTATCAGAATGCTTGAATGGGGAAATGGCTCTTTAGGATTTAAGGATACCGATTACCAAAGTATCGTTAATGTATCAGAGTGGTTCAGGACGGGGCAATTGAATCTTGATAAAGTGGATTCCAAAAATCTTACTAAGGCAATTGGTGAGTTACTGCTGATTACGACTCATCAGAAGATTGATGAGATGTCTTCACAATTATTGACCTTTGTGATGAAAAAATTATCTTTCGAGCAAAAGATTGATGTTGCTCTGTATGTTGGTTCGAAGGATATGTTAACGACTGCAAATCTTCTATTACAGGATTATTGTGAAGGTGTAGGGATTCGTTTAGGAGAGGGTAATATTTGTAGGTTGCTCGTCAGTGACACAGAAGCACTTAAACAGCTGTGGGAAACTGAAAAAAAAGGGGACATTGAGTCATTATTCCAAGTCTTTTCAAAACATGGTCTTAATGTTATGTTTAAGTTGGATGTCAATTTAGCAGAAGCTGATGGTGAGATTTTAGAAGCTCTTTTCAGTTCAATCGGACCATCTATTCAACGTTTTTCTGTAACTTTAAAACCCGCAGAAGAAAAAACATTTACCTTCTCAGTTAGTGGGGTCATAGCGCTGTTATGTGACATGCAAAACCTGGAGTATTTCCATCTCGAATCAAAAGATTGTCTTTTGAGTGCGGATCACTTTTTGCAGATCGGTGCAATTTGTCCTGCAGTTTCATCAATTGCTATTGACGACTGTAAAAACGCTCATAAAGAATTTATCAATGGATTGGTAGAGCGTTCAGGGGTGAAATTGACTCATCTGCGGATAAATGGGTGTGGTGATATTGATGACTCTGTTGCTGTGGCGATCGGGGAGTATTGCCCAAACATCGAGGTCTTCTTTTTTGATAGTGGTGGTGTGGATGGTGATTCAGATATCAGCACAGATGCAGTTGTCAAAATGTTTGGTGATTGTGAGAAGTTAAAAACACTGCAGTTTTACAATTCAGAAAATGCTCCGGCACCACCAGGTGACATGAACCCTTATGATTTAGGTGTCATCAATGAATTGATGGAGACCTATAACGATAGGGTGATCCATATCAATTACAACTTCCGGAAGTACACTTAAAAAAATTAAGAAAAAGTCTTTTGGAAGAGGGAATTGTAAAATTATTTGAAGTGGTTTTTTTAGGTTCGCAAGGGTCGGAGTTCGCGGTAAACCAAAGCCGGTTTACAAGAACCAGCCCGAAACGAAGAAAGACCTAGAAAGCGGCTCAAATGATTTTGCAGCCCTTTCGGGGGTTGAAATTATTTTTTCACAGGAGCCCCTGTTGATGTTTCAGAATCTTCTTCGAGGACTTTGAAGTCGCGAATCATGAG